>CAZAAR010000011.1:0-36206 GCA_964483415.1 uncultured Oscillospiraceae bacterium | reverse complement strand
GTGTGAAGCCCTTGACCTCGGAGACGGTCACCTTGGAGAGGCGGTTGTTTTCGCCTTTTATATCGGTGACGGTGTGGCTCAGGTAGAGCGGGATGTTATAATCGTCGAGGCACTGGGCGATGTTCCGCTTGAGGCCGTTGGAGTAGGGCATCAGCTCGACCACGGCCTTGACCTCGGCGCCCTCGAGCGTCATGCGGCGGGCCATGATGAGGCCGATGTCGCCGGAGCCGAGGATCAGCACCTTTTTGCCGACCATGTAGCCCTCGATGTTGACATATCTCTGGGCGGTGCCGGCGGTGAAAATGCCGGAGGGGCGCTCGCCCGGGATCGCGATGGCCCCGCGGGTGCGCTCACGGCAGCCCATGGCGAGAATGACCGCGCCCGCGCGGATGGCCATATAGCCCTCTTTGGCGCTCATCGCGAAGACGGTCCTGTCCGGCGTGATGCTGAGGACCATGGTGTCGGTCATCACGTCGATGCCCGAGTCCGCGAGGCGGTCGATGAAGCGCTGGGCGTATTCGGGCCCGGTGAGCTGCTCTTTAAAAATATGCAGGCCGAAGCCGCTGTGGATGCACTGGTTCAGGATGCCGCCGAGCTCCTTATCGCGCTCGAGGATGAGCACGGAGCCCGCGCCGTTTTTCTTCGCCTCTTCCGCGGCGGCGAGCCCGGCCGGGCCGCCCCCGATCACGACGAGATCGTACTCCATCAGCGCTCGCCCCCTTTCGCGGTCTTCCCGGTGAGGATGTAGGAGCCGCCCCGGTCGAGCAGAACTTCCTCCGGCGGGATGTGAAGCTCGCGGGCGATGATCTCGAGCACCCTCGGCCCGCAGAACCCGCCTTGGCAGCGGCCCATGCCGGTCCCGCAGCGGCGCTTGACGGCGTCGAGCGTCCTCGGCGTGATCGGCGCGCGCAGCGCGTCGACGATCTCGCCCTCGGTGACGGTCTCGCAGCGGCAGATCACGCGGCCGTAGGCGGGATTTTCCCGGATCTTGGCCGCCTTTTCCTTCTCTGTCAGGAATTTGAATTCGGTCTCCCTGCGAAGGACCGTGAAGCCGTCTTTTTTCCGGGCGGCAAGCTCCCCCGCGAGATACTTCGCGGCTTCGGCGGCGATGGCCGGGGCGGCGGTGAGTCCCGGGGATTTGATCCCGGCGATGTTATATAAATGGGCGGCGGCGCCGCTCGGCCCGACGATGAAGTCGCCGGAGGAGGGCTGGGCGCGGAGTCCCGCGAAGTTGCGGACGTTCTCGCGAAAATTGATCGCGGCCGTGGTGCGGCGGCTCTCGGCGGCGGTGTGCTCAAGGCCCTCCCGGTCGGTGGAGACGTCGCCGCGGGCGCTGCCGGGGTTGGCGTCCGGCCCGACGATCAGGTTGCCGTGCACGGTCGGGGAGACCAAGACGCCCTTTCCGAGCGGGCCGGGGCACTGGAACAGGACGTGGTGAAACAGCGCGCCCTGAGATTTATCGAGCAGATAGTATTGGCCTTTTGAGGCGTCGATCGAGAAGCTGCGGTCGCCCGCCATCGCGGCGACCAGGTCGCTCTCGACGCCCGCGGCGTTGACGAGGTAGTTCGCGCGGAGATCCTCTTTCTCCGTGAAATGGAGCAGGAATCCGTTCCCCTCCGTTTCGATTCCGGCGACCTCGTGCTCCAAGAGCAGGTCGACGCCGTTTTGCACGGCGTTCTGCGCGAGCAGCAGCGCGAATGCCCATGGGTTGATCATGCCGGCGCTCGGGGCAAAGAGCGCCCCGACGACCTCGGGCGAGAGATTCGGCTCCATCTTGCGGACGGTTTCGCCGCTCAGGATCTCCATGCCGGGCACGCCGTTTTCGACGCCGCGGTCATAGAGCGCGCGCACGGTCTCCATGTCGCCCTCGCCGAAGGCGAGGACAAGGGAGCCGCAGCGCCCGAACGGGATGCCCAGCTCCTCCGCGATCTCGCCGGTGAGGCGGTTCCCCGCCACGTTGTATTTCGCCATCAGGGTGCCGGGTTCCGGGTCGTACCCCGCGTGGATGATCGCGCTGTTCGCGCGGGTCGCGCCCATGGCCACGTCGTTCTCTCTCTCGATCAGCGCGACCTTCATGTCGTAGCGGGAGAGCTCCCTCGCGAGGGAGCAGCCGATGATGCCCGCGCCGACGATTGCCACATCGTAAGCCAAAATTTCTGTCTCCTTCCTTCCGGAAATATGCCGCTTGCCGCCTGTTTTTGCATCGTTCCGATCAAAATTCTCACTTATACAGTATACCATCTGAAATTTTTGGTTCAAGTAAAAAATCCGATTTGCGTTTGAAAACTTTTCCCGTTTTTCCGCTCCGCCGCCCCGTCCGGATCTCCCGCCCCCGGTGGAAAATATAAAGACCGCCTGCCGTTCCAAGCCTCCTTTTCGGGGGTTGGCCCGGCGCAGCCATTTTTATTGCGAAAGAAACATTCTCCATGCCGTTTTTTCGCTTGACAGAATGGAGATCCTAAATTATAATAAGAACATACGTTCTTAAAAAGAAGGCGGAGAGATGGATATCTACCAAAAGCTCGCGATCCTGACGGAGGCGGCGAAATACGACGTCTCCTGTTCCTCCTCGGGGACGGCCGGGCGGGGCGGGGGGAGACTGGGCTCCGCGCTGCCGGCGGGATGCTGCCACGCCTTCGCGGCGGACGGGCGCTGCATCTCGCTGCTAAAAATCCTGCTCTCGAACGCCTGCGCCTACGACTGCAAATACTGCCTCAACCGCCGCAGCGCCGACTTTCCGCGGGCGACGTTCGAGCCGCGCGAGCTCGCGGACCTGACGATCGAATTCTACCGCCGCAATTACATCGAGGGCCTGTTTCTCAGCAGCGCCGTCTTCGCCACCCCGGACCGCACCTGCGAGCGGATGATCGAGGTGCTGCGGATTTTGCGCGAAGAATACGGTTTCACCGGCTACATCCACGCGAAAGCCATCCCGGGCGCGGGCGACGGGTTGACCCGGCGCCTCGGCCTCCTGGCGGACCGGATGAGCGTCAACATCGAGCTGCCCTCCCGCCAGAGCCTCGGCCTGCTCGCGCCGGACAAGACGAAGGAGTCCATTGTGCGCCCGATGACCTTCCTGCGCAACGGCATCATGGAAAACCGGGAAGACCTCGTCAAATACCGCTCCACGCCGCGGTTTGTCCCCGCCGGGCAGAGCACGCAGATGATCGTCGGCGCGAGCCCGGAGAGCGACTACCGCATCCTGACGCTCTCGGAGAAGCTCTATCAGAATTACAGCCTCAAGCGGGTCTATTTTTCCGCCTATACGCCGGTCGTGGAGGACAGTCTGCTCCCCGCCGTCGACACGAAGCCGCCGCTGCTGCGCGAGCACCGTCTCTATCAGGCGGACTGGCTGCTGCGCTTTTACGGCTTTCAGGCGGACGAGATCCTGAGCCCGGAGCGGCCGATGCTCTACGCGGAGATCGACCCCAAGTGCGGCTGGGTGCTGCGGAACATGGACGATTTCCCGGTTGAGGTCAACACGGCCGATTACGAGATGCTCCTGCGCGTGCCGGGCATCGGCGTCACGAGCGCCAAGCGCATCGTCCGGGAGCGGCGCCAGCACAGCCTCGATTTTGAGATGCTCAAGCGCATCGGCGTCGTGCTCAAGCGGGCGCGCTTTTTCCTCACCTGCTCCGGCGTGTCCATGCAGACCTTGCCGGAGACGCCGGAGCAGGCGCTCGAATGGCTCGCGGGGCCGCGGAACTCGCCGTCCCTGCCCGATTATGAGCCGGAGCAGCTCTCGCTGTTTCACGGCGGCATCCTGCGGGAGGAGGCGGTCCCGCGCCTGAAAGGGGAATTCTGAGCGCGACCGCGCGCCGCTTTTAGGATGGCGCGGGGCAGGCAAAAATACGGAAGCGGAAGGCGGCCGCATAGCGCGCCCGCCTTAACACGGGGAGAGGCCCGGAAGATATTTTGCCACGAGGCGATCCCCCGTTGCCCGATCTTGTTTTGAGGCGGCGCGGAGCCGTCGGCAGAAAAACGATTTGCGCGTCGTCCGTTTTTTCATTTAGGGAAGGAAGCGATCCCATGCCCGGCGAGGTCCTCGTCTATGAATACGACGGCAGCTACGACGGCTTGATGGCGGTCGTGTTCGACTGCTTCCGGGAGAAGACGGTCCCCTGCGAGATCCGCGTCTGCGGGGAGGGCGGGGAGAGTTTTTATGGGATCCGCTCCGTCCCGGCCGACCCGTACCGCGCGGGCCGGGTCAAAAACGGCATCCGGGAGAAGCTGGGCCCTGCCGCCGAGGAGATGGTCCGGACCGGCTTTTTGTACGGGGAGGGCGGCAAGGAGATGGCGATCCTCCGGTTCTTAAAAAGGGCCTTCGCCGTGGGGCCGGGGGCCGTCTCCATGGTCGCGGACCCGGAGATCCACCCGCTGTTTCGGATGGCGCGCGCCGTGGGGAACGAGCGGCAGAAGATGCTGCAGTTCATCCGTTTCAGCGACGTCGGCGGCGCGCTGGTTGCGAAGATCACGCCGAAGCACGAGGTCCTGTCCCTGCTGGGCGGCCATTTCCGCCTGCGCTACCGGAACGAAAACTTCCTGATCTACGATCAGGCGCACGGCGAGGCGCTCGCCTATTCGGGCGGCCGCAGCGTGCTTTTTAAAGCCGATTCCCTGACTCTGCCGCCCGAGGCGGAGGAGGGCGACGCCTTCTACCGGGAGCTCTGGAAGAGCTATTATCGCCATGTCGCCATTGCCGAGCGCTACAACCCGCGCTGCCGGATGGGCCACATGCCCAAGCGCTTCTGGGCGGATATGCCGGAGGTCGCACAGGAGCTGGAGCGCGGCTTTGTCCCGCCCGAGGAGGTATTCGGCGCCGCGAAGCGGGGCGGCGGCTACTCCCTGCGGACCCTGCCGGAGCGGCAGACGTGTCCGCTTCCGGAGCCGCCGCGTCTGCTTTCAGAGCAGGGACAGGGCGGAGAGCCGCGGGAACAGCCCTTTCCCGGAGGCGAAGCCGATCGGTAAATATAAAAAAACGGCCCGGAAGCGCGCGCCTCCGGGCTGTTTTTGCGAGCTAAAAAGCCGGGATTCCGCCCGGTCGGCATAAAATCGTTTTTATCCCGCCTAAGTGAAGCGGCGGGGACGGCGTCCCCGATCCGCGTGCCGCCACAGACTTTCTTCCCTCCGAAGCGAGGCGTTGTGCCGAAGGAGGCGGGGGATTCGAGCGCCGTTCCGCCCGCGATTTCCGGCGTTTTCAGCCGAAGCCCGCCTATGGCAGCAGGCGCTCGCCCTCCGCGAAGCGCCGCCGGAGGCCCCTGCGGCAGCGAAAGAAATTGACGCTCAGGTCCGCGAAAAAGATCGCCTCGGGCGGATATGCGCATGAAAAACACCGTTCCGCCCGCGATTTCCGCCGTTTTCAGCCGAAGTCCGCCTATGGCAGCAGGCGCTCGCCCTCCGCGAAGCGCCGCCGGAGGCCCCTGCGGTAGCGGAAGAAATTGACGCTCAGGTCGGCGAAAAAGACCGCCTCGGGCGGATATGCGCATAAAAAACACCGTTCCACCCACGCCCTTGGGCCGGTTTTAGGCCTATGGCAGCAGGCGCTCGCCCTCCGCGAAGCGCCGCCGGAGGCCCCTGCGATAGCGAAAGAAATTGACGCTCAGGTCGGCGAAAAAGAGCGCCCAGAGCAGGGCGCAGGCGTAGAGAAGCGGCGGATAGGTCCACCGCTCCGCCCAAAATCCCGCGGCGGCGAAAAATGCGCTCCCGAAGAGGACCCGCGCGGCGTAGATCAGCAGTTTTTTTCTCAGAAAGCGCCGCTTTTCTCTGCGGAGGGCGGCGGCCGCCTCGGACAGCGTCATCCGGACCATGCTCGCCTCGTCCAAGACGCCGAGGGCCCGCAACTGGACGTGCAGCGCCTCGGTGTCGCCCTCGGTCAGTTCCTGCCGGAATGCATTTTTCAGCACTTCCGGGGCGAAACTCTTTTGGTAGGGGGAGAAGCCTTTCGCGTCCGCCGGGCAGAACGCGCGGCAGAACGAGAGCACATAAGGGCTGTACCCGATGTCGCCGGCCGCGGCGGAGGGAAACCGCTCCGAGACGCCCGGCAGGCTCGCCGCGAGCGCCCTGAGCTCGGCGCCGTCGAGTAGGCGCACGCCGTTTGACGCTGCGAGCTTCTCCGCCGCGCGGGTGAAACCCCCGCGCGCGGCCACAGCCATCTCGTCCGCGCCGTAAAAGGCCTTCGCGCCGGTGATCTGCTGGATCGCCGCGACGCCGGCCCTGCCGTTCCAATCCTTGCACTGGACGACGGTCTTCCGTCCGCCGCGCTCCAAGATCAGGTCCGCGCCGAAATCCCCGGTGCTCCCCGTCTCGCATACGGCGTACCCCATTCCGCGGAAAATGCCCGCGACGTACTGCTCAAACGCGCGCCCGTCCATGCTTTTTTCCTCCAATGCGGCATCCCCCTCCCAAAAACTGCCCCCATCATAGCATATTTTTCCGGATCTTGCAAACGTTTGTTCGGGTTTGCATTGCCCGCGGCGCGATGCTATAATAAGGGCGTTGGAAATTGCCGGAAGGGAAACCGCCCGGGACCCCGCGCGGGGAGGGCCCGGGCGCCGGTCGCGCGGTGTGCCGGGAGAGCGTCGTGCCAGAGAGAAGCGTACGGCGGGCGCGCCGGCGTTCGGTTTTCCGTACACGGGGAACAAAAGCCCGCGCCTCCGCCGGCGGTTGCCGCCGGGGACCGTTCGGTTTTCCCATGCGCGGGGAGGCGGATCGGCGGGCGGTTTCGGCCGATTCGGGATTTGAGAATTTTAAGAGAGACAGGAACCGCCGGGGCCCGCCCCGCGATTCTGTTATCATGTTGGGGAAAGGAAGAATGCGGCGTGAAAATTTCCGTCGTCGTGCCCTGCTGGAACGAGGAGGAGGCGTTACCGCTCTTTTATGAGGCGATCTGCCCGGTCATGCGGTCCATGAAGGAGCAAACCGGCGTCGGCTTCGAGCTGATCTTTGTGGACGACGGCTCCAAAGACGGCACCCTTGCGCTGCTGCGCGGGTTCGCGGCCTCCGACGAGCGCGTGAAATACCTCTCTTTTTCCCGGAATTTCGGCAAGGAGGCCGCCATTTTGGCCGGCCTCACCGCATCGACGGGCAATTTCGCCGCGCTGATGGACGCCGATCTTCAGGACCCGCCCGCGCTGCTGCCGGAGATGTACGAGGCCGTCACGGAGGGCGGATACGACTGCGCGGCGACGAGGCGCGCCACCCGGGCCGGCGAGCCGAAGCTGCGCAGCTTCTGCGCCCACGCTTTTTATAAAATCATGCGCCGCATCACCGATACCGACATCACCGACGGCGCCCGCGATTACCGCCTGATGAACCGGAAGATGACCGACGCGGTGCTCTCCCTCGGCGAGATCGGGCGCTTCAGCAAGGGCATCTTCGGCTGGGTGGGCTTCCGAACCAAATGGATCTCCTACGAGAACGTCGAGCGCGCGGCCGGGACGACGAAGTGGTCGTTTTGGAAGCTCCTGCGCTATTCGATCAGCGGCATCACGGCGTTTTCCGTGGCGCCGCTCGATCTGCCGTTCCTTCTAGGCGCGGTGCTCACAGGGGTTTCCGTGCTCGCGGCGGTGCTCACGCTGATTTTCCACGGCGGCGCGTATCTCTACCTCGCGGAGCTGATCGGCTTCTGCGGCGGGCTCAACCTGCTGTGTACCGGCGTGCTCGGCCAGTATCTCGGCCGGACGTTCTTGGAGGCCAAGCGCCGCCCGGTCTATATCATTAAGGAAAAGAGCGGGGAGGACTTTCCGCTTTAAAGAGTATAAGAAGCAAAAAAAGCAGCGTCCCCGCGCATGATCCATGCGGCCCGCGGCGCTGTTTTTCCGTTTCGGGCGCTCCCGCAGCGGTTCCCCGGGGGCGTATATCTTATGGAGGAACGTCCGTGAGCGCAGGCGGGCGTGCGCTGTACCCGGCGGCCGCGGCGATCATAGAGACGCCCGCGCAGGCGGGGCCGCCCGTTCCGGTCGCGGCAAAAGGGGACGCGGGGCGGGCGTTATTTAGCCGCCGCGTCCCACCTGAAAAAACGAAAAGCCCCGGCTTTTTTCGGGGCGTCTTTTTTGGAGAGGAAGCCTTTTCATGAAAAGAAAGCTCGCGCACATCACCCCGGCCATGTCGTTTATCCTCCTGATGGGCGTTATCAGCCTATTTTCCGATATGACGCACGAGAGCGCCTCGGGGGTGCGCGGCGCTTACCTGTCGCTTTTGGGGGCCTCGGCGTCGGCGATCGGGTTCGTTTCCGGCCTCGGGGAGCTCGTCGGCTACTCGCTGCGCTTTGTGTTCGGCCTGATCACCGACAGGACGAAAAAATACTGGGATTTTACGATCCTCGGCTACGCGGTGGACCTGCTGGCGGTGCCGGCGCTCGCGCTGGTGCGGGAGGACGGTTGGATCTGGGCGTGCGCGCTGTTAATCTTGGAGCGCACCGGCAAGGCCATCAAGAAGCCGGCCAAAGACACGATCATGTCCTTCGCCGCGTCGTCGGAGGGCGTCGGGCGGAGCTTCGCCATCCAGGAGGCGCTCGACCAGATCGGCGCGTTCCTCGGGCCGCTGATGCTCTCAGCGGCCATGGCGCTGAGGACCGGCCTCTCCGAATACGAGGGCTTCCGCTTCGGCTTCTTGCTGCTGCTGATCCCGGCGCTGGTGTCGCTCGGGCTGCTGGTCTACGCGAGGAGGAAGTATCCGGCCCCGGAGGATTTTGAAAAGACGGAGGAGGAACCGGAAAACTTCCGTCTGCGCCCGTCGTTTCTGCTCTACCTTGCCGCGATCGGCCTGTTCGCGTTCGGGTTTCTGGATTTCTCGCTGATCTCGATGCACGTCTACCAAAACGGGCTGATCGGCGCGGAGCGCGTGCCCCTGCTTTACGCCGGGGCGATGCTCGCCGACGCGGCCTCCGCGCTGTTTTTCGGCCGCATGTACGATAAGGCGGGCTTTCGCGCGCTGACGGTCTCGACGGCCCTGTCCGCGCCGTTCGCGCTGTTTGTGTTCGGCTTTCGCTCGCTGCCGCTGACGATCCTCGGCGCGGCGCTCTGGGGCGTCGGCATGGGCGCGCAGGAATCCATCCTCAAGGCCGCGGTCTCCGCCATGGTCCCCAAGCAAAGCCGCGCCGCCGGGTACGGGCTCTTTGAGTGCGCGTTCGGGTGCTTCTGGTTCCTCGGGAGCTGGCTCTGCGGCGTCCTGTATGAGATTTCGCTCCCCGCGCTGATCGCGGTCTCCGCCGGCGCGCAGGCCCTCGCGGTCCTTTTCTACATATTCTCCGCCTCCGCCGCGAAAAAAGAAAAGGCCGCGTAAGCGGGTCCTGAGGCAGAAGCCTTGTTGCTTTTTTTAGAATTTTGAGGCAAAAAACTTGCCCCGGGAGGCAGGCGGACTTTCACCGGCGCGGAACCGCCGATAGAAGGACAGCTTGGAAACGGCAGAGGGCGCTTTTCAGTCCCCCCGGCATTCCGAAAAAACGCCGGGGCCCCGCTTTCTTTCGTCCCCGGCGCCCTTCACCCGGGGCGGTTTTCTTTTGGCCGGTAGGGGGGCCGGGAATGGCCCGCAGGGGGGAATCCGTCATAAAGAAGGCCCGCCGAAGCGTTCGCTTCGGCGGGCCTTCTTGTGTCGCGTCATTCTTTTTCGGGCGGGTGTTCCGCGATGTACTCGTCGAGCAGGCGGGCGGAGAAGCCGACGAGCTCGGCGCAGGGGCGCTTCTGGAAAAATTCCGCGCCGCGCGGCGTGGGGACGGGGCTGCCGTCCGCGCCGACGCCGAGCAGCTCCCGGCAGAGGATCGAGCCATTTTGCGCGCGAAAGCGCGCGGCGAGCTCCTGGACGCGCCGGTTGTGGGCGGTTTTCGCGGCGGAGTCGCGGGGGCCGAACCGGCCGTAGAGCATACCGGCCGCCATAAACATACCGGAGACGGCGCCGCAGACCTCGCGGAGCCTGCCCATGCCGCCGCCGAACGAGGACGAGAGCGCGAGCGCCGTCTCCCGCGGCAGCCCGGTCCGGTCGCAGAACGCCGCGAAGACCGATTGGGCGCAGTTGTAGCCCTCTCTAAAAAGCGCCTGCGCCTCCTCGGGATGCGTGCTCATAAAAATCCCCTCCCTATGCCGAAATCGCGCCGCGCCTCGCGGCGGACGCTTCGCCGGGGCTTTCCGCCCGGCGAAAATTTCCCTCAAACGCCCCGGAAGCCCCCGGCGGGTAAAAATGGGCCGCCTTGGGACTGGCGAAAGAAACATCCCCGGGGCGTCTGCTCCGGGGACTTGTTTTCACTTATCCGCGGTACTCAAAATGGGTGGACGTCCAAAGGTCGAATTCCTCGGGCGTGGCGAGGACCTTGTGCGTGCCCTCCACGTCCGTCAGCTTGCCCGAGAGGTAGTCGATGCCGCTCGTGTAGTAATTGTAAGTCTGGGCCACGCGCGCCCGCTCGATCTTGGGATTCGGGTGCGGGATCGCGGAGAGCAGGCTCTGCGTGTAGGGGTGGATCGGGTTCCGGAAGATCTCGTCCGTCGTCCCGGTCTCGACCAGATGCCCCAGATGCAGGACGCCGATGCGGTCGGAGATATACTTGACCATCGAGAGGTCGTGGGCGATGAACAGGTAGGAGGAGCCGGTCTCCTCCTGGATGTCGCGCATCAGGTTGACGACCTGCGCCTGAATGGAGACGTCGAGCGCGGAGATGCACTCGTCGGCGATGATCAGCTTGGGGTTCATAATTAAAGCGCGGGCGATCCCGACGCGCTGCCGCTGACCGCCGGAGAACTGGTGCGGGTAGCGCTCGGCGTGCTCGGGCGCGAGGCCGACCTTTTCGAGGATGCGGGCGACCTTCGCGTTGCGCTCCTCCTCGTTTTTGCACAGGTGGTTGATGACGAGGCCCTCGCCGATGATGTCGGCGACCTTTTTCCTCGGGTTGAGGCAGGCCATCGGGTCCTGGAAGATCATCTGCATCTCGGTGCGGAGCATATGGTTCGTGTCCCGGTCAAGGCGCCCGGAGATGTCCCTGCCGCCAAAAAGGATCTTTCCGGCGGTGGGGTCGTAGAGGCGGATGACCGAGCGGCCGATCGTGGTCTTCCCGGAGCCGGATTCGCCGACGAGGCCGTAGATCTCGCCGGGATAGATCTCAAAGGAGACGTCGTCGACGGCCTTGACGAGAAACTTCTTGCTGATCGGGAAATACTGTTTGAGGTTTTGCACTTTCAGAAGGGGTTCTTTGGTGTAATCAATCATTCCGCTGTCCCTCCTCCTTGAGCATTCTGCCGATCCTTGCCTGAAGCTCCCGCGGCATCTCGACCTTCGGGGCCCTCGGGTCGAGCAGCCACGTGGCGGCGTAGTGCGTGTCGCTGATTTTAAACATCGGGGGCTCGGCGTAATCGTCGACGCGCAGCGCGAACTCGTTTCTCGGGGCGAACGCGTCGCCGCTGACCGCGTGCAGCAGGTTCGGCGGGCTGCCCGGGATGGTGTAGAGGCGCTCGTCGTGCGTGTCGAGATCCGGCAGCGCGGAGAGCAGGCCCCATGTATACGGGTGGCGCGGGTCGTAATAGATCTCGTCGATCTCGCCCTTTTCGACGATCTTGCCGGCGTACATGACGTAGACGAAGTCGGCGACCTTCGCGACGACGCCGAGGTCGTGCGTGATATAGATGACCGAAATGCCGAGCTTCTCCTGAACGTCTTTGATGAGCTCGAGGATCTTCGCCTGAATCGTGACGTCGAGCGCGGTGGTCGGCTCGTCGCAGATCAGGAGGTCCGGGTTGCAGGAGAGCGCGATCGCGATGACCACGCGCTGCCGCATACCGCCGGAGAGCTGGTGCGGGTAGTTTTTCACGCGCTTTTCGGGGTCGAGGATGCCGACCAGATCGAGCAGCTCGATGGCGCGCTTCGCGGCCTCCGCCTTCGGGGTGTTGTAGTGGAGGATCAGGCTCTCCGTGATCTGGTCGCCGACGGTCATCGTCGGGTTGAGGGAGGTCATGGGGTCCTGAAAGACCATGGCGATGCGCTTGCCGTTGATATGCCGGCGCATCTCCTTTTGGGAGAGCTTGAGCAGGTCGAGGTTGACCACCTCGCCGTTTTCGCGCGCGTAGTTGAACTCGGCCGAGCCGGAACTGATGAGGCCGTTGCTGTCGAGGATGCCGATGGCCGTCTTGACGGTGACGGATTTGCCGGAGCCGGACTCGCCCACGATGGCGATGGTCTTGCCCCGCGGCACGTCGAAGTCCACGCCGCGCAGGGCATGGATCTCGCCGGCGGTGGTTTTGAACGAAACGTCGAGGTTCCGAACGGAGAGGATCACGTCTTTCTTTTCCATATCGGTTCCCCCTCACATTTCCTTCTGCTGCGGATCGAGCGCGTCGCGCAGGCCGTCCGCAACGAGGTTGCAGCAGAGCATCAGCAGCGACAGGATCATCAGCGGAAAGATAATCATATAGGTGTGCGTGGTGGCGAATTTATAGGAGTCGTTGATCATGGTGCCCAGCGAGGCGAGCGGCACCGGGATGCCGAGGCCCACGAAGGCCAGAAACGCCTCGGTGAAGATCGCGTTCGGGATCGAGAACATCGTCTGGGTGATGATCTGGCCGATGATGTTGGGCATGATGGTGCGGAAGATCAGGTGCAGAGGGCTCGCGCCGAGCGCGCGGGAGGCGAGCACGTATTCCTGCTCTTTGAGTTTGAGCATCTGGGCGCGGGCGATGCGGGCCATCGGGATCCACCCGATCAGCGAGATCGCCACGATGATCGCGCCGAGCCCCGGGCTCATGATGAGGATCATCAGCGTGACGATCACGAGGTTTGGGATGGAGTTGAGCAGCTCCGCGATCCGCTGCATAATCATGTCCGCTCGGCCGCCGAAGTAGCCGGAGATGAGTCCGTAGGAGAGGCCGAACAGGATGTCGACCGCCACCGCGACAAAGGCGACCAGCAGGGAGATCCGGGTCCCCTCCCAGACGCGGGTGAAGATGTCGCGCCCGAGGTTGTCGGAGCCGAACCAATAGTAGACGTCGTCCCAGCCGTTTTGTTCGTAGCCGTTTTTCTCGATGGCGCCGCTCGAGGTGATGATCGTCTCGGTGCCGTCGAAGCCGAGCCCCTCGAGGCCCTTGATCCGCGGGGCGAGGTTTTGCTGCTGGATCGTCTGTTGATTATAGGTATAGGGGGTCATATACGGCCCGGCGACCGCGAAGAAGACGATGATCACGATCAGGATCAGGCCGATCACGGCGCCTTTGTTTTTGGAAAAGCGTTTATAAGCATCCAGCCAGAAGTTCTGCGAAGCGAAGTTCGTGTCGATGTGCGCGTGGATATCGTTGTGCTTCAGCTCGAACGCGTCGGCCGGAAGATGATTCAGATCGATTGCGGCTTCGTTTTGGAGGGCGCCCGTCTTGGTTTTAGGCTTGTTCATGGTTATCCTCCTTTGAAAGCCGGATTCTCGGGTCGATCACGCCGTAGAGCAGGTCGATGACCAGCATGATCGCGATATACATGACGCTGTAAACGAAGGAGAGCACGATGGTGACGTTGTAGTCGTTGGACTGGATGGAGCGCACCATCAGCTCCCCGATGCCCGGGATCGAGAAGATTTTCTCGACGACCAGCGAGCCGGTCATCTGGTTGACGAACAGCGGCCCGAGCACGGTGATGATCGGGATCAGGGCGTTGCGCAAAATATGTTTGACGATCAGTTGCATGCCGCTGACGCCCTTGCTGCGGGCGAGCAGGATGTAGTCGCTGCGCATCACCTCGAGGATTTCGGTCCGGGTGAACCGCGCGATATTCGCGAGGCTGAACATCGCGAGCGAGATCGTGGGCATGATCGAGGACTCGAACGGGTTCTCAACGGAATAGAGCAGCGGCAGCCATCCCAACCGGAACCCGACGAAATACGCGAGCCCAAGGGCAAATACGTAGGACGGCAGGCTCACGCCGAGGACGGATAGAATGGTCGCCACGGTGTCGATGGCGGAGTTGTGGCGCAGCGCGGCCGCGATCCCGAGGAACAGGCCGATCACGGAGCCGATCATGACGGCTTGGAAGCCGATCCGCAGGCTGGTGGGCAGCCTTGTCTTCAGCAGTTCGGTGATCGGGACGTTTTTGGAGATGTTGTAGGAGACGCCGAAATCGCCTTTGCACATGTTGACCACATAGCGGAAATACTGGACGTAGACCGGGTCGTTCAGGCCGTATTTCTCCTTCATCGACTCGATCTGCTGCACGGTCAGCTTGTCGTCGTTAAACGGGGAGCCCGGCATCAGCTTGAGCATCGCGAAAAGCATCAGCAGCAGGACCAGCAGGGTGACTGCGGACATCAAAAGGCGTTTCAGAAGATATTTTTTCATTGAGGATAACCCCTCCTCTTATAAAAGCATACAGTGGCTCTCTTCGGAAAGCCACTGTATGCGTAAATTTGCGCTTGGGGAACCGCTTTTGCCGCGAGGTCAGGCGATGACGGCGCGGACGAAGACGCGGTTGAGGCCCACGGAGTGGAATTCGATGCCGGAGACGTTGGATTTGATCAGGGTGGCGTCGCAGTTCTGATACAGCGGGAGGATCACGAAATCGTGCTCGATCAGTTTTTCCGCCTGCTTAAAGACATTCCAGCGGCCCTCGGTGTCATAATCGCCGTTCGTGACGCCATTGATCAGGGCGTCGTACTCGGGGTTATTCCAGAGGCCGTAGTTGTAGGAGGAGGAGGTGGAGAGCCACAGCGTCATATAGGTCATCGGGTCGGCGTAGTCGGGGCCCCAGCGGGCGATGCCAAGGTCGAAGTTGTGGCCTTTCATCAGGTCGGAACGCTCTTTTTTCGGCATGGAGGCGATGGTGACCTCAAGGCCCGGGAGGTTCGTTTCCCACTGCTCTTTCAGGAACTGAGCGGTGTAGAGCGCGGTCTCAAGGTCCTCGACGACGATCGTGTAGGACAGCGAGCTGACGCCCAGCTCGGCGAGCCCGGCGGCAAAAGCCTCCTGCGCGGCGGCGATATCCATCGGGTTGTACTGATACTCGGTGTCCGCGCTGCCGGTCTCGGTCTGGTTGACGGATTTGCGGTAGTCAAGGCCGTCGGGTCCGGTGGAAAGGCCGTACGGGACGAACCAGTAGGCCGGCAGGGAGCCGTCCTTCAGGATGTAGTCGGCGATGTGCTGGCGGTCATAGGAGAGCGCGAGCGCCTTGCGGATGTTCGCGTTGTCAAGGCCCTTGCCGGCGCTGATGTTCGGGGTGACGTACCAGAGATAGCCGGTCATGACCGGGCGGTACTCCGGATCGTCGGCGACAAGCTCGACCATCTCGGAGGAGAGCTTCGCGACATCCAGTTCGCCGTTCTGATAGGCAAGGTAGGCTTCCTGATAGTCCAGAATGACCTTGTAATTGACGCCGGCGCAGACGACGTTGGCGGCGTCCCAATACTCCGCGTTCTTGGACAGGGTGAAGGCGGTGGCGGCGACGGAGTAATCCGTCATCACATACGGGCCGCAGGAGAGATAATACTCCGGAGCGGTGGCGTACAGATCGCCGCATTCCTCAATGAAAGCCTGATTGGCCGGGAAGAACGCCGGGAAATACATCAGGGTCTCAAAGAAGCCGCAGGGGGCGATCAGGTGGACCGCGAAGGTCTTCTCGTCGACAGCCTCGACGCCGAGCTCGGAGGGATCCTTCTCTCCGGCGACAATTTCAGAGGCGTTGACGATGCCGGCCGCGTCGCCAAAGATGAACGCATACTCGGCGGCGTTGTCCGGATCAACCATTCTTTGCCAGGCAAAGACGAAGTCGGAAGCGGTGACGGGCGCATAGACGCCGTTGCCGTTGGACCAGTTGGCGTCGCGCAGATGGAAGGTCCAGGTCAGCTGATCCTCGGAGACCTCCCAAGTCTCGGCGAGACCGGGGGTGAGGGAGCCGTCGCCCAGAAGCAGGATCAGGCCGTCGACCAGATGGCCGATCACTTCAAAGTCGTCGCCGGATCCCGTTCCCATCGGGTCGATAGACTGAATGGCGGCGGATACGTGGACGTTCATAAGACGATCGGAAACGGGGGTTTCACCGCCGGATTCCGCCTCGGAAGAGGGAGTCTCCCCTTGGGATTCTTTCCCGCCGGCAGAACCACCGCAGGCCGCAAGGCTGAGCAACATCACCAGCGCAAGCAGCAGAGCAAGCAGTTTTTTCATTTTTTTACACCTCTCTTACTATTTCGGCAATGAAGGTTTGACAAAGCAAAAGTTCATTGTGATGTTTTGTATTTTAAACCCATCTTTTTCGTTTGTCAAGAAGATTCAGCATATTTATGCTGAACGTCCCACGCCCCTTTTTTGCCCGCCCCGAAAGAGAAACGGAGAAAACGCGGCCGGCGTTTCCGCAAATACTATCATTATAATAGGTTTCAACAGAAGCGTTTTCGGAGAAAAAAACGGGAATCTTCCGCAAAAACAAATCCGCTTCCCACCCGGAAAAAGGAGAGATCCACGGAAGCGGAGAGAATAAATATACATTTTTTACGCGACCGAAAGACGGCCGAAAAAATGAATCGCCGAAAAAATACCTTGCAAAACGGTCCGTTTTTCTTCATTTTTTAAAAAGAAGCCGCCGCCTTCCGGATGAAAAGCGGTGGCCCCCATATACACACACCTGTTTTTATCTCGCGGACTTCCGGATCTCGCGCAGCACGCGGTCCAGCGCCTCCTGCTCGAGCGCGTAGTCGCATTCGCGGGAATCCTCCCCGAGCAGGCGCCGCAGCACCTCCCGCATCAGGCAGGGGTTCCGCACCAGCACGGGGCCGAGGCTCCATGTGCCGAAAAAGTTTTTATAGAGGGTCCCCTCCGCGCCGCCGGTCCTCTCGTTGTCGGAATAGCCCGTCTCGACCGTGAAGAGCGGGGCGGGATTTTCCCCTTTAAAATAAAGGTTTTCCGAACGGTTCACGCAGCCGAAGACGGTCTCCTCCGGCGCGAAGACCGGGTGGAGCAGCTCGTCGCGCACGGCGAGCCCGTCGAATTCCTTCCCCGTGTAATCAAAGAGCCCGAGCGCCTCGTGGGTCTTACCGTCCAGCGTCTCGAAGCTCTGTCCGAAGAGGAGCCGCGCGCTGCCGGTGACGAGAAAGACCGTGCCGGCCTCGACCGCCCGCGCGAACTCCGCGCGGTACCGCACGATATGTTCGCTCACCGCGGACAGATTCCGGCACTTTCCATGCCCGATATAGACGAAATCGACCCCCTCGAGGGAAATCGTCTCGCCGAACTCCGCGCGGGAAACCGCGTACGCGCACCCGCATTCGCGAATCCGCATACACAGCGCGTCGAGGTTTTTGAAGTCCCCGGTGAGGTCGAGCGTTTTGGAGTAAAGATGCAGGATATTCACATATTTCATTGGGATCTCAGCACCTCCAGAAACTTCTTCTCGTTTTCAAGGGCGTAGGCGGAGAGGATATAGACGTCACCGGCGGTCGCGTCGACGGCGGCGGGGAGATTTTCGAGCTTGTCCACGATCCGGACGCGGCCCATATCGACGCCCGCGAGCTTCAGCCGGACGGCGAGGTCGTAGCAGCGGTCCCCGGCGCAGATGATATGGTCAACGGCCCCGGCCATGCGCTCGTAGCCCACGTCATACATGTAAAGCACGTCCTTGTTGCGGGAATGCAGCATGTTGCCGGCAAAGAGGATGGCGGTGCGCTCGCCCCGCTGCTCCACAACGAAGTCCACGGACTGGTCGATCGAGGCCGGGTTTTGCTTGGTGAGGATGAGCCGGGCCCTTCTGCCGCGGACCGTGAACTCCTGATAGCGGGTGGCGTTTACGGTGAAGGTGCCTACCGCCCGGGCCGCGTCCTCGAGGGGAATGTCCGCGGCGGTGACGGCGGTCGCTATGGCCGCGATGGTGTTAAAAAGGTAATAGGTGGCCCCGTAGGTCGCCTTCACCCGGGTCCCGCGCAGCGTGTAGCTGCAGTCGTCAAAGTCGAAGTCCGTGCCGAAAAAATCCGCCTCCGGGGTGGAGAAGCCGCAGTTCGGGCAATGAAATTTGCCGATGTGGTTGTAGTGGCGGTATTCGTATTCGAGCGGATGGAAACACTTCGGGCAGACCTTGCCGTCGTCGGTGCCGTTGAGGCAGACCTCGGTGGAGCGGGAGGTGCGGCCCATGCCGAAGAGGACGACCGGGTTGCCGGCCTCCTTGGCCTTGTTGTCCCCAGCAGGTCTGCCGACCCCATCTGTCCGACCGACCCCGTCTGTCCGGTCGGTCCCGTCGATTCCGGCGTCCCCGTCGGCGAGGCGCTGGGAGATCGGGTCGTTCGCGTTGAGGATCAGCGTGGTGCCGGGCACGACCGCGGGTCTGATTTTATCGAACACGATCTCGGGGCAGCAGTTGCGGGCGATCTGGTCCCGCAGCAGGTTGTTGACGAGAAAATAATCCGGGCGGACCGATTTTACAAGGAAGCGCATATATCGCTCGTCGACCTCGAGCACGACGTAGTCGGCCTTCACCCGGCCGCCGAGCGTGCAGTGGTTGAGCAGCAGGGTCGCGACCCCGCCGAGCATGTTGGAGCCCTTGGCGTTGTTAATGGCGGTATGGCCGCTCTCCCGCAGGATGTGGGCGATCAGGTTGGCGGTGGTGGTCTTGCCGTTCGTTCCGGTCACGCAGATCACTTTGCCGTCGAATTTGAGCCGCGCAAGGGCGTCCGGATAGAGCCTGAGCGCCCATTCGCCCGGCTTCGCGGTCCCTTTATGCAGGATTCTGCCGGCAAAATAGAGCGCCCGGCAGAAAAAAACGGCCAATAGAAATCTCATGCTTTGTCCTCTTTCCTGATGATCCTTATGGGCGGCGCCCGTGGAAATTATATGCTGCGGCGGCTTTCAAGTCAAGGAAAAACCCCGTTTTTTGAAGGGAAGGGCGTTTTTCTCTCACAGAAAGCCTACAATCCCATGGAAAGCCCGTCCTCCGCGGAAAGCCGGTCTTCTCCGGAAAGCCGGTCTTTCGCGGAAAGCCCGTCTTCCATAGACGACGCCCTTCTCACAGAAAGCCTATTTTCTATAAAAGACGACGGTTTCTATGGAAACCGCGGGCGCATCCCTTGAAAAAAAGCCGGAAATTATATATGATATATCCATTACCTGTATGGAGGCCGTCATGAAGAAACTCGTTGCGGAAAATCGAAAGCGCGTCGCGCTGGTGCTCGCGGCGGAGTGCGTCGTCCTGCTGTTTTTTGCGCTGGGCAGGCAGCTCTCCGGCCGGGAGCTCTATTTCCGCGAAGCGGGGGCGGAGGCCCTCTCGGTGACGCGGGGGATCTACTCGGAGGACCGGGGCGGCGTCTGGGCAGACGACACCTTCAGCTATGAAGGCGGCGGAAATTTCACCTACGGGCCGTATTTTCCGCTCCCGGCCGGGACCTACGACGTCACGCTCTTTTATGAGACGGACGCGGGCGGCAACACCTGCAACGCCTTCGCCGCCAACATCCCCTACGGCGCGCTGAAGGCGGACGTCATCTTTCTGCCGCAGGGCCGGACTTCGGCCACGTTCCGGATCTGGCTCTCCGCGGACATCGACAATTTTGAGCTTCAGACCACCTATTGCGGCGCCGGCTCGTTTGTGGTGAGGGGCTTTTCGATCTCGGAATGTCCGCAGGCGGGCCTCTGCCGCGCGTTTAAAATCCTCTGCGCGTTCCTGCTGCTCGACGGCGCGGCGCTGCTCTGGCTCCTCTGGAAAAAAGGCGGCCTGACCGCGGAGGCGCAGAGGCGGCTGCTGGCGCTCGGGGCGATCCTCGTCGCCGCGTCGGTCCCGCTCGGCGCGGATTATGTGATGCAGGGGCACGACATCCGCTTCCACCTGATGCGGATCGAGGGCCTGCGGGAGGGCCTGCTCTCCGGGCAGTTCCCGGTCAGGATCCAGCCCTACTGGCTCGACGGCTACGGCTACGCGGCGTCGGTCTTTTACGGGGATTTATTCCTCTATTTCCCGGCGCTGCTGCGGATCGCGGGCTTCACCGTACAGGGCGCGTACAACGCGTTTTTGCTGGCCGTCAACGCGGCCACCTGCCTTTTCGCCTACCGGGGCTTCAAAAAGATCTTCCGGAATGAAAACGCGGCGCTGCTCGGCTCGGCGCTCTACACGCTCTCCGCCTACCGGCTGACGGACCTCTATGTGCGCAGCGCGGTCGGCGAGTTCTGCGCGATGATCTTCCTGCCGACCCTGCTCGCGGGCGTCTACGGCATCCTTTTTGACGACGTCAAGCGCCCCGCCTATAAAAAAGCGTGGATCGCGCCCGCCCTCGCGGCCGCCGGCATCGGGTACAGCCATGTGATCTCCTGCTTCACGGCGGGCTCCTTCCTCTTTTTGGGGCTGCTCCTGTGCTATAAGCGCGTGTTCCGGGCGGAGCGCTTTTTTGCCCTGTGCAAGACGGCCCTCGCCGCCGTTTTGCTCTGCGCCTCCTTTGCGGTGCCGTTTCTCAGTTACGGGGGCGACGCCTTCGTGTTCAACGCCGCCGCCCGGATGGACAACCTGATCCAGACCGACGGCGTCTACCCGGCGCAGCTCTTTTCGCTGTTTCAAAACGGCGGCGGGAACAGCCAGTCCGGCGTCGGCGGCATGACCGGCGAGATGCCGCTGTGCCTCGGCGCGGCGCTGATGCTCGGCGCGGCGGCGTTCCTGTACGCCTATGTGACCGAGCGGGAAAAGATTCCCGCCCCCGAGCGCCGGAAAGGCCTCGCGCTGCTTTTGCTCTCCGGGATCGCGTGCGCTCTTTGCACGATCTATTTCCCGTGGGACCGGATCTCCGGCCTCGGGGACCTCGCGGCGCTGGTGGTTTCCAACATCCAGTTCCCATGGCGCTACCTCGGGGTCGCCGGGCTGATGCTCGCGGGCGTCTCGTGCTCGGCCGTGCTCGTCTTTCGCCACGCCTACGGGAAGGTTTCGGCGGCGGCGCTCTCCGGCGTGCTGGCCGCGGCGGTGTTTCTCACGGCCTCTTGGACCTATTATGACGTGCTCAACGAGCACGGGGCCTACCGCTATTACGACAGAGGCTCCATCGGCACGTTCAGCATCGGCGGCGGCGAGTACCTGCCGGAGGGCACGGACGCGGAACTGCTCCGCGCCGGCATGCCCGCGGCGGGGCCGGGCGTCGCGATCTCGGATTATGAGAAAGACGGTGTGCGCGCGGCGTTTTTCTGCGAAAACGGGTCCGGAAAAAACGCGGGCATCGCGGTCCCGCTGCTTTATTACCGGTATTATTCCGCGAAAACGGATTCCGGGGAGAGCCTTACCTGCTACGCCGGCGGCAACAACGTGCTGACGGTGACGGTCCCGCCGGACTTCGCCGGGACGGTCACGGTCGATTTCCATGAGCCCGCGTCTTGGCGCGCCGCGGAGGCGGTCTCCGCCGCCGCGCTGCTTTTCATGATCGGGTTTGGCGCGGAGAAAAAACGGAGGCCCGGAAACGCGTAAATTTCCCGCCGCCGGGTCTTTCGGAACGGCTTCGAGGCGGGCCGGGGGCGAACCATTTTTTTAACCTCGCCGAAGTTTCAGATTGACTTAAAGCGGGTTGAGGCCGGAGACCGGTGCCGGAGCGAGTTTTTCAGCCGCGCCGATCTTTGAAGCGTTTTTATGCAAGTTTAAGCGTCGCTCGAAACCGGGCGGGCCGGGGGCGGAGCCTTTTTCTCTCCGCCGCGCGGGATTTTCCGGCCGTTTTTTGAGCGTGGCGTTCCCTGCCGCCGCGCCCTGTGTTATAATATCAATTTGATAAGAACCTATTCTATAAAAATAAGAAAAGACGGAAAGGAGGCGCCGCGATGCGCTATGGGGAAATGAGCTGCGGCAGATTTTTGGAGGAGCTCGCCTCCAAACAGCCGGTGCCGGGCGGCGGCGGCGCGTCCGCGCTGGCCGGAGCGCTGGGGGCCGCCCTCGGCGGCATGGTCGGGAACCTGACCCTCGGGAAGAAAAAATACGCCGATGTGGAATCGGAGATCCTCGCGCTCAACGAGCGGGCCGATCCGCTGCGCGAGGAGCTGCTCTCCCTCGCGGACGCGGACGCCGAGGCCTTCCTTCCGCTGTCGGCGGTCTACTCCCTGCCGAAGAACACGCCGGAAGAACGGGCCGCGCGCGCAAAGGCGATGGAATCGGCGCTTCGCGCGGCGAGCGCGGTGCCGATGCGGATCATGGAGGCCGCCTGCCGGGTGGTGGAGCTGCTGGAAGTCTACGCGGAGAAGGGCAGCGCGCTGGCCGTCTCGGACGCGGGAACCGGCGCGGCGCTGTGCGCCGCGGCGATCAAAGGCGCGTCCCTCAACGTCTTTATCAACACGAAATATATGGCCGACCGGGCTAAGGCCGCCGCGCTCGAGGAGGAGGCCGGGGCGATGCTCGCGGAATTTGTCCCGCGGGCGGAGCGGGTCTATGAATCCGTCGCCGCGCGGCTCGCCGCGAAAGGGGAGGCTTGAGCATGGCAAAGATTCTTTATGGAAAAGAGATCGCCGCCGCGCTCGAGGAGGAGGCCGTTCAAAAGGTCGCCGCTCTGCGGGAAAAGGGGATCGTCCCGGCGCTCGCGCTGATCCGGGCCGGAGACGGCGGCGGTACTGCGGTCTATGAGCGCGGCATCCTGCGGCGCTGCGAAAAGGCCGGGATCTCTGTCGCAACAAAAGAATTCCCGGCGGACGCTCTTGAAGACGAGGTGCTCTCCGCCGTGGAGGAGGCCGCGCGGGATCCGGCGGTCCACGGCCTGCTGGTGTTCCGGCCGCTGCCGGCGCGGATCTCAGATGAGAAAATCCGCGCCGCCATACCGCCGGAGAAGGACGTGGACGGCGTGACGGATGCCTCGCTCGCCGGGGTCTTCACCGGCAGCGGCCGGGGCTTTACCCCCTGCACGGCCGAGGCGTGCGTCCGCCTGCTCGACGGCTTCGGCGTCGCCCTTCGCGGGAAAAACGCCGCCGTCGTCGGACGGAGCCTTGTGGTGGGCAAACCCCTCTCGATGCTGCTCGCCGGCCGCGACGCCACGGTCACTTTGTGCCATTCAAAGACAAAAAACCTCGCGGAGATCTGCGCCCGCTCGGAGATCGTGGTCGCGGCGGCTGGACGGCCGGGCCTCCTCGGAGCGGACTGCTTCGCCGAGGGGCAGACGGTCCTCGACGTCGGCGTCAACGTGCGGGCGGACGGCACGGTCTGCGGCGATGTGGACTTCGCGGCAGCGGAGGCGGTCGTCTCGGCGGTCAGCCCCGTGCCCGGCGGCGTGGGGGCCGTCACCTCCGCGGTGCTGATCCATCATGTCGCGCAGGCGGCGGAATATGCCGCCCGGTAGGGCGCGGAATCGGAGCCGGGGAATTTTTCCGAAACCGTTTTCGTTTTTGGCTGTTCCTCCGTTCCTCCGTAAAGATTCATTTGCGGCAAAGCGCAGTTTTTGGAGCGCCGCCGGCCCTTTACGCGGCGCGCGGCGCATTATACAACTAAGGAGATCTTTTATTGGACGTAAACCGCAGCATTTCGTATTTGAACAGCATTGATTGGCGCGGCAGCAGGCTCGGTCTGGAGCGGATGGCCGCCCTGCTCGCCCGGCTGGGGGACCCCCAGAGGGGCCTCCGATATATCCATATCACCGGCACCAACGGCAAGGGCAGCACCGCCGCCATGCTCGAGGCGATCTGCCGGGCCGCCGGTTATAAAACCGGGCTTTACACCTCGCCCTACGTCAACTGTTTCGCCGAGCGCATCCGCGTGGCGGGGGAAAATATCCCGGACGAGGCGCTCTGCCGGCTTACGGAGCAAATCCGCGCGGCCGCGGACGCCATGCCGGACCACCCGACCACGTTCGAGATGGTGACGGCGCTCGGCTTTCTGTATTTTGCCGAACAACATTGCGAGATCGTCGTTTTGGAGGTCGGCATGGGCGGCGAGCTCGACGCGACGAACGTCATAGAGGCGCCGGAGGCCGCCGTCTTCACGAACATCGGTCTCGACCATATAGAATACCTCGGCGGCACCGTGGAGGCGATCGCCGAGACGAAATCGAAGATCGTCAAGCCCGGGTGCCCGGCGGTCAGCTATGAGCAGCCGCCGTCGGTCCGCGCGGTGCTCGAGGCGCGCTGCGCCGAGGTCGGCGCGGATTTCACCGAGGCGGATTTCTCCAAACTGCGCCTTTGCGCGTCGTCGCTCGACGGGCAGATGTTTGATTATGGCGAAGAGACCGGCGTGAGCATCGCGCTGCTCGGCGAGCACCAGCGCCGGAACGCGTCCGTCGCGCTCGAGACGGTCGGCGTCCTGCGCGGGAGGGGCTGGGCGCTGCCGGACGAGGCCGTCCGCGGCGGGATGGCGCGGGCGCGGTGGCCCGCGCGGTTTGAAGTCCTCTCGCGGGCGCCGCTGTTCATCCTGGACGGCGGGCACAACCCGCAGTGTATGGAGGCGCTCGCCGCCTGTTTTGAGGAGAACCTCGGCGGCAGGAAGGCCGTTTTTCTGGTCGGCGTCATGGTGGACAAGGACTGGGAGAACATGTTCGCCCCCATCGAACGGATCGCGTCGGAATACGTCGCCGTCGGGCCGGATAACCCCCGCCGCCTGCCGGCGGCGGAGCTCGCGGCGTTTCTCTCCCGCGGCGGGAAGCCCGCGGCCGCGGCGCCGGACATCCGGCAGGCGGTGGCGCTCGCCCTGCAAAAAGCGGGGCCGGAGGGCGTCGTCTGCGCGGCGGGCTCGCTCTTTATGGCGGGCGAGATCCGCTCCTGTTTCGGGAAATGACCCTCCGGGCAGAAAACCCGGCTCCGCGGGGGCGGGGAACTCAAAAATCAAAAAACACCCCGCCGCGGCGCGGAGCGAGCGGGTTTCGCTCATGCGGAGGGTTGTGTCCACAGGAAAACAGAAAGAATTTTAGAAAAGAGGGGATGCCGCCATGAAAAAATATGACGTTCAGGCGCTGGTTTTCACGGCGGTACTGGCGGCGCTGGACGTCGTGTTGACCCGCTTTTGCTCGATCAATACGCTGAATATCAAGATCGGGTTCGGGTTCGCGCCGGCCGCGGTCTGCGGTTTTTTGTTCGGGCCATTCTGGGCAGCGGTCTGCGCGGGGATCGGCGATCTCGCCGGCGCGCTGCTGTTTCCGGTCGCGGCGTACAGCCCGCTGTTCACGGCGTCGGCCGCGCTCTCCGGGGCGGTCTGGGGCTCGTTTCTCCATAAAAAAGAGATCACGAAAAAGGAGATCGCGGCGGCTTCGATGGCCAACCTGACGCTCGTGACGCTCTGCCTCAACACGCTGTTTATCCATTTTCTTTACGGCGTCCCTTTCACGCAGCTTTTCGTCGTGCGGGTCATGGAGGCCGTCGTGATGTTCGCCGTGCAGAACACCGTGCTGCGGCTCCTGCTCGCCGCGCCGGGAATGAAGAATCTGAGGGAGAAATATGGACGTTTTCGATCGGAAAGAACGGCTCCGTGAGCGGATGCTCCGACAAAGAGGCTCGCTCGCGAAAGCGGAGCGGCAGCGCCTCTCCGAGGCCGTCTGCCATAACCTCGCCGCCCTGCCGGAGATCGCCGCGGCAAAGACGGTGCTCACCTATTTCCCCGTCGGCGGGGAGGCGGACGTCGGCCCCTTAAACGGGCTTTTGCGGGAGAGGGGCGCGGCCGTCGCGTACCCGGTCTGCGGGGAAGACGGCGGGATGGAGGCCTACGTCCCCGAGACGCCGGACGCGTTTGTCTTAGGGATGCACGGCATCCCGGAGCCGGACCCCCGTCATGCAAGGCGGATCCCGCCGGACGAGCTCGGCGCGGTGGTCGCGCCCTGCGTCGCCTTCGACCCGGATTGCCACCGCCTCGGGCGCGGCAGGGGCTATTACGACCGGTATCTGCCGCGGTGCAAAAACGCGTTCGCGGCCGCGGCCGGCTACGGTTTCCAAAAGGCGGAGGACCTGCCGGTGGACGCGGCGGACGTCTCCCTGAACGCGGCGGCCGACGAGACCCGGGTCTACCGCCGCCCGGAAAAGCCCGGAAAATGAGACGCCCCGCCGGAGGACGCCGCCGCCTACATTGAGGAAAACAAGCCCGATTTTCCCTTAGACAACACCGAGATGAGCGCCAAAGGCATGATCTCTTGGGGAGGCGCGAACGACGCGGGATATACACTCGCGCTGACCCATCAGGACGATCGGTTCAGCATCACGCTGCTCAAGGCGGAGGAATAAGCCGTTTGCGTCGGCCCCCGGAGTATCCGGGAGAGGGGCGCCGGGCCGGGCCCGGTTTCCGAAAACCGCGAAAAAGAAAACGGCTTTATCAATGGAAAAAAAGAAGAAATTCCCATAGATTATACTTTAAATTATTATATTGTAAAATTGAAGAATTGGTTTTGACGATAAAAAGAGGGTGCCGGTTTCCTTGGCTTGGAAGCCGGCGCCCTCTGGTTCTGCGGCCGGAAGGGCCGCGTTTTTTATAATATCTCGTTGCGGGCGATCTGCAGCGCGGTTGCCGCGATGGCGCAGTGGTGGCTCGAGACGCGCTCGATGTTGTGGAGGATATCGTTGAACAGGATGCCGTTCTCCAGCGGGCAGGCGCCATCCTTGAGCCGCAGGATGTAGCCGTCCTTCGCGGCGGAGATCTGGTTCGTCAGCGCGCGCTCGAGGGAGTAGATGTCCTGCGCGAGGAAGGGGTCGTTCTCCTCAAACAATACGGTCGCGGCGTCGGAGAGGCGGTTGAGGAGCTTCGCGCATTCGCGCAGGTCGTCCCTCTCTCTTTCGGGGAGCGGGACCTCTTTTGCATTGAGCTCCGTGGCGCAGTTGATGATGTTGATGCAGTGGTCGCCGATCCTGCGGAAATCGCTGACCGCGTGGAGCAGGCGCGTGACCTCGCGGCTGTCCTCCGGGGAGAGGTCGTTGCCGCAGAGCTGGATCAGAAACGGCATCAGGCTGTCCCGGTAGATATAGAGCTTCGACTCGTCCTCGATCATCTCGTCCGCGCGTTTTTCGCTGTAATGAAACAGCAGCTCGAGGGAATTCTTCAGAAAATCCTTTGAGTACCAGCCCATCTTCGTCACCATCTGCGTGCATTCCCCGATCGCGAGGGTCGGGGACGCGAGCAGGTGGCTGTCTAAGTAAGCGAAATCGTGGCCCTTCTTTTTCTCCTTGACGACGAGGCAGGCCAGCTTCTCGAGCTGTTTGGTGAACGGAAGCAGGACGATCGTGGAGCCGACGTTGAACAGCGTATGGAACAGCGCGATCTGGTATGGCTGGACGGCGTCGTTAAGGAATTTAAAATTAAGAAACGCATTCAAGGCATAGAAGATCGCGCTGAACAAAATCGTGCCGATGATGTTGAAAAAGATATGGATCACCGCGACGCGCTTGGCGTTGCGGTTGACGCCGATGCTCGAGATCAGTGCGGTCGCGCAGGTGCCGATGTTCTGGCCCATCACGATCGGGATCGCGGCGCCGAACGTCACGCCGCCGGTCAGGGAGAGCGCCTGCAGCATGCCGATGGAGGCCGCGGAGCTCTGGATAACGCCGGTGACCACGGCGCCGATCAGGATGCCGAGCAGCGGGTTGCTGAAGGCGATAAACGCCTGGTTAAATTCCGGCATGCCCGCGAGGGGGGCGACCGCGCCGCTCATCAGCTCCATGCCGAACATCAGTACGCTGAATCCGAGCATGATCTCGCCGAGCTGTTTTTTCTTGTGGCTCTTACTCATCGCCAGCAGGATCCCGGCGACGGCGAAGAGCGGCGAGAAGGATTCCGGTTTCAGCAGGCGGAGGAAGAAGTTGTCGCTTTCGATGCCGACCATGGAGAGCAGCCACGCGGTCAGTGTGGTGCCGATGTTGGAGCCCATGATGACGCCGATGGTCTGGCCGACCTCCATGAGGCCCGAGTTGACGAACCCGACCAGCATGACGGTCAGCGCGGAGGAGGACTGGATCGCGACGGTGATGCCGGCGCCGATGAGCAAGCTTCTCCATTTGCTGCAGGTCATGTTCCGGAGGGCTTTTTTCAGTTTGCTGCCCGCCATTTTTTCCAACCCGCCGGACATGACGTTCATACCGAACAGAAAAAACGCCACGCCCCCAAGAAGCGTGAAGATCGAAAATACGTCCATTTCGCACTTCCTTTTCCGTAAAATCCTTTTCACTATATCATATTTTCGCAAAGGGAGAAAGAAAAATTTTTGGAAATTTCAAAATCGAAAAAGAGCCGCGGGCGCTTGATTTCGGCGGGCGTTTGAGGTATACTAAAAATCGGAATTTAAATCGGGAGGATGCGCCATGCGTACAGAGATCGTTTACGGCGGCAGGATTTTCAACATGATCGAGGACGGCGTCTACCGCGACGACAACGGCTATTATGTGGTCCACGCCTACTGCACGGAGGACCGCCCGGATAAGCTGGGCTGGGTCAACAGCTATTACGTCCGCGCGAAGGACGCCGCCTGCAAGGAGATCGTCGAGATTCGCCCGTGGTGCCCGTATCATCCGGAACACGGCTTTCTTTGATCTTTTTTCATCTGAATCGTCCGTTTGGCGGGCGCCCTTCGCGGGCGCCCGTTTTTTTTATCCGGCGAAATTGACACGGGTTAAAAGGAAAACATCATAAATTTATCTGTGTTATACATGAGGTGCGCAATGCATCCGCTGTTTTTTAGAACCGCGAGGAAAAGACGACATGACCAGACTTGTGTTGAGGGGCCGGTCTCCACGGCGCCGGTGATTCCGGCCGTCGCCGTGTTCGGCGTTTCCTCCATGTTCGAGCTGCGCATGGAGCTGATGCCGGAGATGGAGATGCCGATGCTAATCGCGATAACGGTCTATCCGGGCGCGGCGGGCCGGATTTTGGGAAAGTCCACCGGCGGGTGCGATGCGCGGAATTTACCATGCCGGGGACCCTGTGGGATTTCTGCGGGGGCGGCGCCCCCGCCGCCCTCTCCCGGATCAAGGAGCGGCCCCACGTCACGCCGCCGGCCGTGACGAACCTGCTGCGCGTGCTCGAAAACAAGCGCCTCGTCTACCGCCGCGCGGACGCCGGCAACCGCCGCAAGACCCTCGTCTTTTTGAGCGGGGAGGGGAAGCGCGTGTTCCGGGAGGCGCGGGTGCTTGTCGACGGCTTTTCGGAACGGATCTGCCGCCGACCCATAAGAAAAATAAAAAAGGGGAAGTTTTCGCTCCGGAAGACTTTCCCTTTTTCTGGAAATATGATATTCTTTGTTTGGGAAGCTGAGGCCCGCCGCGGGGGGGATTCGCGGGCCGGAAAGGCCGTCATTCCTCCATCTGTTTGCCCAAAAAGGAGGCGGCCGCGGAGATCAGCTTATTTTCGGCCTCGGTGGCGCGGCAGTCCCCGTCGCCGCAGAGGTAGACGACCGCGCCGCAGACATCCCCGGCGGCGACGATGGAGGCGGCGGCAAGGGCCCCGCGCTCCATGCCCTCTACGGGCATCAGCTTTTTGTCCGCGCCGACGGAGGAAAAGGTCCCCCGGTGCTCCATCAGGTCCTCAAGGGCGGGGGAGACGCGGCGCTCCACGACCTCTTTTTTGGGGACCCCGGAGGCGCAGATCACATGATCCCGGTCGCAGATGACGACCGGGAAGCCGCCGACTTTATTGAGCACGTCGGCATACTGCCCGGCGAATTCGGACAGCTCCCCTATGGGCGAATATTTCTTAAAAATGACCTCGCCGTCGTTATCGGTAAAAATTTCCAGAGGATCGCCCTCCCGGATCCGCAGGACTCTCCGGATCTCCTTCGGTATCACAACACGGCCAAGGTCGTCGATTCTTCTGACAATGCCTGTGGCTTTCATGATTTCAACCTTTCTGCATGTTTATTTGGATTTTGCCGGAACGGGCCTTTTTCCCCGGAGGCCCGGCGGGAGCCCGCCCAAAATCCATGGGGACCGGCTCGGATAAAATGGCGCGTACGGACGCGGCCGCCCGGACCGCGGGGCTCCTCCGGGCTTCGCTCCGCGGGTCTGCCGCCCCGCCGGGTCCGGCCGCCGGGCCGTTTTTCGTCCGAAAGCGGCGGACAAAACTTTCCTCCGGAGAGGAAGCGGCCCTCTCATCCTGTCACCGGTTTGCTTTCCTATTCTCTGCAAAATGAGGAAGAATATACAGCTTTCAAACCGCGGCGGGGCCGCCTTCCATGCCCGGTCAGATTGGGAAGAAGCCGCCGCCGTGGGATCGGCGGGCCGTTTTTTCCCTTAAAAAAGGCCGGAAAATTGCCCGCGGGACGAATAACGAAGGAAGAAAAGAAATAAAGTTCTTCATGTCCTTTTTCCTCCGCCGAGGGCCGGCGGAAGCCGGCGTCCCGGGCGCGGGCGGATTCTTCGGCCGGACAAGCCCCCGGCGCCCGGGCGTCTCCGGCGTAAAAACGCGGCGCGTCCCCGCCGCGAGATCGGTTTTTGCGGCAGGTTTTGTAAGGCGTCTCCGGCGTGGGAAACGCGGCCCCCCCGCCGCGGCGGCGCTGAGATCCGCCTCCGGTTCCGGCGCGGTTTGCCCCATGCGCGAGCCGCGCGCCTCCCGGCAAAAACGCGCCCGGAACGGGCGCCGATGGGGGGCGTTTCGGGCGTTTCTTTTCGGTTTTCGGAAAAAAGGAGGAGGGTTCCTGTTAAAATTAGGGGAAAATGATAAAAAAGCCGCTTTTTTTTGTTAAAATAATTGCAATAAAAGAAGAAATAGAATATAGTTATTAAAAACGAAGCATGAATGATCCGGATTTTTGTTTTAATTTATGGGAATTTTGTGTGACTGACGGAGAAGGAGCGGGGATATGACCTATATACGTTTGGGCGATTTGCTGATTTCTGCCGGGATTATCAATGAAAAAGAGCTGAGCGAAGCGCTCGCGGTCCAAAAAAAGACCGGGGAGAGGCTTGGCGACGTCTTGCTTAATAACAACGTCATCACGGAGCCGCAGTTGATCGAGGCGCTGCAGATCCAGCTCGGCGTCGATTTCGTCGATCTGACGAGCGTGACGATCCCTGTGGAACTGACGAAATATGTTCCCCGGAATATCGCGAAAAAATACAGCACGGTTCCGGTAAAGATTGTCAGCAACGAGCTTTATGTCGCGATGATCGACCCGATGAATTTCATGGCGCTCGAAGAGATCAAAAACGTTTCCCACAAAAACGTCATCCCCCTGATCTCGACCCGCGCGGCCACGGAGCGCGCGATCAACACGCTCTACGGCAGCGAGGGCGCCGCCCGCGCGATCGAGGAGATGAAGCGCGAGGCCGAGAACACGCCGGAGTCGTCCGCCGCCGTGAAAACCGTCGTCGGGGAGGAGGAGGATTCCGCCGCGGTCCCGACCATCCGCTTTGTCAACTCGGTCATCGAGCGCGCGGTGGTGGAGCGCGCGAGCGACATCCACATCGAGCCCCAAGAGAAGGATATGGTGGTCCGGATGCGGATCGACGGCCTGCTGCGCACGATGCTGACCGTGCCGGCGAAGCTGCAAAACCCGGTCATCTCCCGCCTTAAAATCATGGGCAACATGGACATCTCCGAACACAAGATCCCTCAGGACGGCCGCGCGAACGTCAACGTCAAAGGCAAGAGCATCGATCTGCGTATCTCGTCGCTGCCGACGTCGCACGGCGAAAAGATGGTGCTCCGCCTGCTCGACAAGTCCGAGCAGTTCCTCGATAAAGGCGTGATCGGCCTCGAGGGGGACGATCTTAAAAAATATGCCGCGCTGATGAAAAACAGCAGCGGCGTCATCCTGATCGTGGGCCCGACCGGTTCGGGCAAATCCACGACCATGTCCACGATGATCAAGGAGATCGCGCGGGAGGACGTCAACGTCGTCACGCTCGAGGACCCGGTCGAGATCGAGATCCCCGGCGTCAACCAGTGCCAGATCAACGAAAAGACCGGCATGACCTTCGCCTCCGGCCTGCGCTCCATCCTGCGTCAGGACCCGGACATCATCGCCGTGGGCGAGATCCGCGACGGCGAGACCGGCACGATCGCGATGCGCGCGGCCATCACGGGCCACTTAGTCCTTTCTACGATACATACAAACGACGCGGTGTCCACGATCGACCGTCTGGTCGATATCGGCATCGAGCCGTATCTGATTTCGAGCGCCCTCAAGGGCGTCATCTCCCAGCGCCTGATCCGCAAGATCTGCACGAACTGCCGCGAGGCCTACCACCCGAGCGACGAGGAGCTGAGCTTCTTCGGCCTCAAGGACGACGGCTCCGCCACGTTTTATCGGGGCGCGGGCTGCCCGGAGTGCTCGCATACCGGCTATCTCGGGCGTCAGGCGGTGTTTGAGATCCTCGTGCTCAACCGCGAGGAAAAGAGCCTCATCAACCAGCGCGCGAACCACGACGAGATCGCGCAGGCCGTCAGGCGCACCAACTTCGTCTCCATGAGAGAGAACTGCCGCAGCCTGGTTCTCCGCGGCGTCACGACCACGCAGGAGGTCTTTAAGGTCATCAACAGCACGGAGGAATAAAGGGAAATAGGAGTATTTACAGAATGCTGGCAGTCAATGAAATGATCGAGAAGGCGCGGAGCCTGCGCGCGTCGGACATCCACCTCGTGGCGGGCCTCCCGGCCAAGTGCCGCGTGGACGGCAGGATAGAGACGCTGTTTCCGGAGGTATTGACCCCGGAGGACTGCGAGCGCTGCGCGAAGGAGCTTGCCGGCCCGGATTACGAAAAGATCGGGGAGATCGGCGAGCTCGATATGGCCCTCACGTTCCCGTGCGGCGTGCGCACGCGTCTCAACCTGTTCCGCCAGCAGGGCGCGGTCTCCGCCGCGATCCGCCTGCTCAACGACAGGATCCCCAAGCTCGACACGCTCGGCCTGCCGGCCGTGGCCGCGGACTTTCCGAAGTACCGCAGCGGCATCGTGCTCGTGACGGGCGAGACGGGCTCCGGCAAATCCACAACGCTTGCCGCCGTGCTCGATTCCATCAACCGCAGCCGCCCGGGCCACATCATCACGCTCGAGGACCCGATCGAGTATATCTACACGCCGGATCAGTGCGTGATCAACCAGCGCGAGATCGGCCGCGACACCCGCAGCTACGCGGACGGCCTGCGCGCCATCCTGCGCGAGGACCCGGACGTGATCCTGATCGGCGAGATGCGCGACCTCGCGACGGTCGAGACGGCGCTCACGGCGGCGGAGACCGGCCATCTGGTCTTCGCGACCTTACACACCAACTCCGCGGAGGACTCCATCGACCGCATCGTCAGCGTGTTCCCGCAGGGGCAGCAGCAGCAGATCCGGCTCCAGCTCTCGACGACGCTGCGGGCCGTGCTCTCCCAGCAGCTCGTCCCGCACCGCAGCGGACAGGGCAGGGTGGTCGCCTGCGAGGTGATGATCGTCACCCCGGCGATCCGCAACCTGATCCGCGAGGGCAAGACCCCCCAGATCGCGAATTTCATCACAACGGGCGGCCAGAGCGGCAGCATCACCATGGATAACTTCCTGATTGATCTTTGGAAGACCGGTAAAATCTCCCCGGAGACGGCCCGTCAGTGCGCCCGCGACGAGGAGTATATGAAGAAACAGGTCAGATAAAGGCCGCGCACGCGCGCCGGAAAGCAGGTGGACTATTGACAACATTTGAGTACAGCGGCGTCTCCAAAGACGGCGAAAAGGTCAGCGGCATCATCGAGGCTTATAACGAATATGAGGCGGCCGCCCTGCTCAGGGACCGCTGCGCCATCCTTGTCGGCATCAAGCCGGTCAGGGAGACCAAATCGGTCGGCGGGCTTTTCGGCTCCGGCAAGATCAAGGAGAAGGATCTCGCGATCATCTGCTCGCAGTTTTCGATCATCCTGACCTCCGGCATCCCGATCGTGCGGTGCGTCGAGCTGGTGGCGAAGCAGGCCACAAACAAAAGGATGCAGCAGATGCTCGAAAAGGTGGCCAAGGACGTCTCCGGCGGCTACACGCTCGCGCAGAGCTTCGAGAATAACGGCAAGGAGCTTCCGATCACCTTTATCGAGACGATCCGGGCGGGCGAGGAATCCGGCACGCTGGACACCTCCTTCGGCCGGCTCGAAAAATATTATAACAAGACCTCCAAGACCAGATCCAAGGTCGTGGGCGCGCTCACCTATCCGATGATCGTGCTCGTCGTGGGGATCGTCGTCGTTTTCATCATCATGACGGTCGCGGTGCCGATGTTTAAGGGCGTGTTCGAATCCCTCGGCGTGGAGCTGCCCTTTGTAACAAGGGCGCTGATCGCCGTCTCGGATTTCTTCGTCAGAGACTGGTACCTGATCGCCGCGGCGCTCGGCGGGCTGTTTGTGGCCTTTAAGCTCTACACCCATACCGAAAAGGGCCGCGTCTGGAACGGCAACCGCCAGCTCCGCCACTCCATGTTCCGCCGCATCAACCAGATGAACGGCGCCTCCCAGTTCGCCTATACGATGTCCACGATGCTCTCCGCGGGGCTTGTCACGCCCAAGGCGATGACGATCACCGCCAAGGTCGTCACCAACTACGTGCTCGGCAGGGCGGTCGATAAAGCCGTCGCCGGCGTGGAGGAGGGGCGCAAGATCTCCGACAGCATGAGGGATACCGGCTATTTCCCGCAGCTTTTGACGGAGATGACCGGCGTGGGCGAGGAATCCGGCTCGCTCGAGGACACGCTCGACGTGGTCGGCGCCTATTACGACAACGAGGTCAACATCGCGGTCGACCGCATGCTCACGATCATGGAGCCGGCGATCACGATCGGCCTTGCCGTCATGACGATGTTCCTGCTGCTCTCGGTCTATCTGCCGATGTTCAGCATGTACGGCGGCATATAACTTGATCCGCTGCGATTCCGCTTGCCGCGACAACCCCGCGGCGGGCGGGTTTGCATAAAAAAACTTAAGACTTTGAAGAGAGGTAATAAAATGTATCAAGCATTAGTGAAAATGCGCAACAAAAAGGGCTTCACGCTGATGGAGCTGCTGATTGTTGTCGCGATCATCGCCATCCTGATCGCCATCGCGATCCCGACCTTCACGAGCGCGCTGGAGAAGGCGGAAGATGCCGCCGATGATGCCAACGCCCGTTCTCTCTATGCCGCGGTTGTCCTGAACGAAATGACGGATGGCACTGCAACTGCTCCCGCTGCTGGCAATACCTTAGACGAAATCCCGTTTGACGGCATCGTTTATACGTTCAACACTGCTCCTACAATTACTAATAATCCATGGACGATCAAAACCAATAGCGGCGCGACATTCCCAACACCAGTAACCACTTCTACTCCGTAATTCCCTGTACTTACTATCCGCGGTAAGCATGCGCCGCGGATACGCAGACCTCAACCCAGTTGCGGGAGGGCCGGTAGGGTTGACGGCTCTCCCCCATTCCTAAAAAAAACGAACCGACCGGAGGTCCCCTTTGCTGTATCTGACGCCGTTTCTGACGATTTATTTTTGCTTTTTAGCGGCCGCGCTCGGCCTTTGTATGGGCAGCTTCCTCCACTGCGCGGCGTGGCGCGCCGTCCACGGCGAGTCCGTCCTCAGGGGCCGCTCCCATTGCGACAAATGCGGGCACGTCCTCGCGGCGAAGGACCTCGTCCCGGTCGCGAGCTACCTTGCCCTAAAGGGCCGGTGCCGCTACTGCGGGGAGAGGATGTCCGCCGGATTTCTGTGGGCGGAGGTCGTCTCCGCGCTCGTGTTCGTCTCCCTGCTGCTCCGGTATGATCTATCGCTCCGGACCCTCGAATTTCTGCTGTTGGCCTGCGTGCTGTTGGCCTGTGCCTTTGCAGATCTGGAGGAATATATCATCCCGGACAGATTCCTCGTCGCCGGGATCGCGATCCGCGCATGCTTTATCCTTGTCTCCGGCGACATTTTCCATGAGGCGCTGCGCTCGCTGCTGGGCGGCGCGGTGGCGGCGGCCCTGCTCGCGGTCGTGCTCGCGCTCGAAAAGATCATGAAGCGCGACGCGATGGGCGGGGGCGACATCAAGCTGATTTTTCTGACCGGCCTGTATTTTGGCTGGCAGCAAAACCTGCTCTGCCTGATTCTGGCCTGCTTCGCGGGCATCCTCTTCGGCGCGGTTTCGATGCGCGTGCGGAAAGGGGAGGAGGACGCGAGGCTGATCCCCTGGGGGCCGTCCATCGCCTTCGCGGCGTGGATGACCGCGCTGTTCGGACAGAACCTGTTAAATTGGTATCTCAGTTTTTTTTGAAGAACGGAGTTGAAAGCGTTGTCAAACATTATTGCGATTGATTTTGGCGAATCCCGGTTAAAAATGGTGCAGCTTTCGGGCGGAAGGGTCAAGCGGACCGCCTATGCCGAGACGCCGGACAACATCATCCGCAACGGCATCATCCCCTCCATGGACGCCATGGCCGACTTTGTGAAGGAGACCGCGCG
>CAZAAR010000010.1:0-38793 GCA_964483415.1 uncultured Oscillospiraceae bacterium | reverse complement strand
ATAATAGTTAAGACGAACAGGCAGTTTTACCTGCTGTCTGTTCGTCTTTTATATCATTTGTTCCGTATTCAGTTTACCCTGACCCTCGGTTCACAGGTTGTCTTTATGACTACTTGTATTTCACCGGATGCGTTTTTTTGTGCGTGAGATTCTTTTATTTTGTTCTGAAAACCGGCTTGCCGTTGAGCGTGTTGAGCCACATATCCAGACGCGGATCGACGATGAAATGCTGCAGGCGTCCGATTTTGATGCCGTACCACTTCATGAAGTCGAACTCCACGTCGGAGTTGACGACCTGCTGCAGCGCCCAGTAGCCCCACTTGATGTCGGCGATGATCTTGTAGAGCTTGATCTTGGCGAAGCCCTTTTCATCCCAGCCGCCGTGATAGGCCTTGCACAGCTCCACGTCCTTGTCGTCGGTGAAGTCGTTGATCGCGGCAAGACATCCCAGATCGTTGTAGGGATCGTTCATCGAGGCGTATTCCCAGTCAATGATCTTCAGGTCCTGCTTGTCGTCGTTGTACATCATGTTGTTGGACCAGAAATCGTTGTGGCAGGGCTTGTAGTCGATCCCGTCCTTGAGGACGGCCTTCTCGATCTGATCGAGGAGGTAGAGGAACCTGCCGTGCCACATGGGCTCGTATCCGCCCTTTTCCGCCAGCTCGACCATCTGCCAGGCCTGCTCAAACAGCGTCTGCTTGAGGGGCATGGTCTTCCCCTCGATGTGGTGGAAGTCGTAGATGCCCTTGACGATCTTGCGGAAGATGTCTTCGTCGTAGGTATCGCCCCAGGTCACCTGCCGATAGCCTTCGAGCCAATCAAAGATCTCGACGCCGGTGTCCTCAAAATAGGCGAAGACCCCCGGGCCGGCGCCGGTCTCCGACGCGATCTCGTTGGCGATATGGCAGTTGTTGCGGTCGATGAAATCGGTGCCCGCGCCCGGGATCTTAAGGAAGTAATTGGTGCCGTCCACGTTGACCTGAAAGTTCGGGTTCGTGATTCCGCCGGATACGGGAGTGACCTTGATGGGTTTGCCCCGCCAGTCGGCGACTCTGGCGATCGCTTCGTCGATATTCGTTTTTACGAGGGCCATGTTTTACCTCCTCTAAATAGTCTTAATGTTTCGTTTCTCCGGGTCTTATTTCGTTCTGAAAACCGGTTTGCCGTTGAGCATGTTGAGCCACATATCCATGCGCGGATCGAGCCACAGATGCTGCAGGCGCGCGATCTTCATGCCATACCAGTTCATGTAGTCGAAGGGGACGTCGGAGTTGATCACCTGTTGCAGTGCCCAATAGGCCCACTTGATGTCGCCGACGATCTTATAGAGCTTCATCTTCGCGAAGCCCATCTCGTCGAGCTTTCCGCCGTGATAGACCTTGCACAGTTCCACGTCCATCGCCTCGGTGAGGTAGTTGGTCGTGGCGATCAGGCCGAGGTCATAGTACGGGTCGTTCATGGACGCGTACTCCCAGTCGATGATCTTGAGGTCGTCTTTTTCTTCGCTGTACATCAGGTTGTTGGTCCAGAAGTCGTTGTGGCAGGGTTTGAGCACCATGCCGTTGTTGTTGAAGGCGTCTTCCGTGGTGTGGAGGATGTACTCCATCCTGTCGTGCCACGGCGGGAGATAACCGCCCTGTTTGGCTCTGTCGATCATATCCCACGCCTGCTCGAAGACGTTCTGGGTCAGCGGAAGCGTCTTGCCCTCGATGTTGTGGAACTTGGCGATGTTCGCAAAGATCTTGGTGAAGATCTTCTCGATATACACGTCGCCGAACTCGACCTGTCTGTACCCGTCGAGCCACTCGAAGACCTCGACGCCGGTGTCATCAAAATAGTAGCGGACCTGCGGGCCCGCGCCGCTCTCCGCGGCGATCAGGTTGGCGGCGTGGCAGTTGGGCCGGTCGATAAAATCGGTGCCCGCGCCCGGGATCTTGAGGAAGAAATCGGTGCCGTCTACGTTGACCTTGTAGTTCGGGTTGGTGATGCCGCCGGGGACCGTGGCATAGGTGACCTTTTTGCCCTGCCAATCGGCGATTCTGGCGATTGCTTCATCAATAGTTGTCTTAACAAGAGCCATTGTTCTAATCTCCTTTGTCTTTTAATTTTGGTTGCCTTACTTATGGAGGGGGAAACCGGGTAAGTATAGCCGCTTACTTAGGCTCCGAAGCCGGGGACAAAGTTGAAGATCGCGATGAACATCAGGCAGCAGATCCACATGGAGACGACGCAGCCGATGTAGCCGTGATGCTCTTTGCAGAGGGTTCTGGAGATCCAGTCCGCGACCGGCGGCATAAACACGGCTCCGACGATCGCGCCGGTGACGACGACATAGAGATCGGTGCCGTAGAAGAGCACGAAGGCCGGGGTCAGAGAGGCGAGCGGGACAAAGGTGGCGTACCAGCCCTGCTCAAACCATCTGTGCCAATAGAGGAAGATGCCGATGGCGGCCGCGAGGATCTGGGAGGCGAGGATGACGAGGTAGACGTTGCCATCGCCGTAGCCCGGGTTCTTGGGGTTCAGGAAGATGGTCAGGACGCCGCCGATGACGAAGAGGAAGCCGGCGAGCTCGTTGCTGTAGAAGACCGGCTCGGTGAATTCCGCAAAGATTCTCTTGACGAACCATTCTCCGTTCATGACCGGAGCGTTGACGGCGCCAAGGGCCGGGACTGCTTTTTTCTCAACCGCGGGAACCTCCGGATCGGAAGCCTGTCTCGCCATCCACGGCAGGAAGCGGCACACTTCGATGGAGATGAATCCGCTGACGATCATCGGGGTGACCCAGGCGACGGCGCCCGGCAGACCCCACGGGGTGGAGAAGTGCATGTTGATAAAGTAGGCGAACGGGCAGCCAAGGAAAATGCCCAGAATGCCGGCGGTGAAGACTTTGCGCCACTCGCCGCCAAACTTAAAGATGATCGCGGGGGTGAAGCTGGCGATCGCGATAAAGCTCGGAACAAAACCGATCTCGGTCGTATCCCAGATATGCTGATAGAGGAAGACGCTGCCGGCGCTGGCGATCAGCTGCGCGACAAGGATTCTCCAGAAGAGGCCGGAGCCGTAGCACACGCCGAAGGTGCACTTGGACTTCTTGCCGACATACATGGAGATGACGCAGCCCAAGATCATCATAATGCCGCCGAGCGCGGTTTTCTGGTAGGTGGGGTCGCCCCAGTCGCTGAGTACGTACATAATTCTGGCAAAGAGGTTGCCGTCGGTGCTCTGCTGGAGCCAGGTGCCATAGTCGGGAAGAATTGCGACGGTCGGGAACTGGATGAAGCTGGCCGCATAGATCGCGAGCGCGACCGCGACCATAATAACGAACGCGACTAATGGTCTTCTGGGTCTTGACTTTTCCATACAAAATCTCCCTTTTCCTTGTTATTTTTGTCGGTTTTCCATTCCGTTTTGTTCAGTTGAAGATTGCCTGATCGATGCCGTAGAGTTCCGCGAGGATGGCGATATAGCCTTCGTAGGTCTTGACCATCTCTTCGACGCTGACCTGTTCCTTCGGCTGATGCGCCCATTTTTCCTCGGCGCCGGAATATCCGATCGTGGGGATGCCGTAGACGGCGCAGGTTATGCCGCCGTCGGTTCCGAATTTCCAGTATTTTTCGCCGGGGTCCTGCCCGACGCTGCGAAGGGCTTTAAAGGACTTCTCCACAAACTCGTTGTTCCGGTCCACGCTCCACGGCGGATGGAATTTCTTGACCTTGTGTGTGTATCCGGTGTAGGAGGTCTCCTCATAGATTCTGGGCTCGACCGTGGCCTTAAATTCCGGATAAGACGTGCTCAGGCGTTTAAAGATCGCTTTGAATTCGTCGAGGAGGTCGTCGAGCGTCTGTTCGGTCGAATACCTTCTGTCGACGGAGATCTCGCATTCATCCGGCGTGACGCTCAGGGTGCCGCCGGGTTTGACGATGCAGTTCGTCACGGTGATGGAGGTCTTTCCGAGCAGCGGGTCCGTCTTGAGCTCGATGCCCGTGTGGCTGAAGATGTCCTGAAGGATCGGCACCATGTACTGCAGCGCGTTGATTCCCTCCTCCGGGACGGACGAGTGCGCGCATCTGCCGTAGGTCTTTACGACGAGCTCCACTTTTCCCCTCTGCCCGATCACAAGGTCGTTGGAGGAGGGCTCGGCCAGGAAGACCACGTCCGCTTTGATGTTCTTTTCTTTCATGGTGTAATCAAAGAAATACTCCATGCCGAACATCTCCGCGGGCTCTTCCTGAACCACGGCGAGAAAGATCAGGTCTCCGGGGAGCTTTTTGCCCTTCCTGATAACTCTCTCGACAATGGCCTTGAACGCGAAAATCTGCGCGGCGAGTCCGCCCTTCAGATCGTCGATGCCTCTTCCGATGAGGTTTCCGTCCACGATCTCGGGTTTGTACGGATCATAAGGGGCCCAGTTTTCCAAATTGCCCTCCGGAACGACGTCCATATGGCCGTTCAGCAGAACGTTCGGGCCTTTTCCCTCGCCTCTGACGATGGCGACCACGTTGCCGGTGCCGTCGATAAAGGCTTCGTCCACACCTATTTTCTGGAATTCCTCAAGAAGAAACTGAGCCAGAGGTTCCTCTTGAGAGGTCAATGATTTTATGGAAACCAATTTTTTCATGAGTTCCACATAATCATTCCTGTTGTCCTGGACAATTTTGAACATAAAAATCCCCCTCATAAACTTATTAAATAATTACGTTGCGATGTTCAGGACGTACATAACAACATAATGATTTACCGGCGCAAACCGTACGGGAAGCTGATTTTAAAGTCAAGTCGGGTACCTGACAAAAAACCCGGGAGGAGGGAAGCGGTCCTCGCGTCCTCGGACCGAACGCCGGGAAGAGGGCCGCGCGGCAGCCTGCGCCGTCCATAAGGATTGGACGGGCCGCCATGGCATAGGTCAGCCGCGGCTCCCCGGCGGGGCCGCTCAGACTGCGGGAGACGCGTGGCGGAAATCGTCCGCCGGCGCGCCCGATTTCGGCTTTCCGCGCTCCGATGCGCCGAGAGCCTCTTTTTGCACCCCGTTGCCGGCCCGCGGGCCGAACGGTAACGGCCCGTTCAAAAAGGATCCCCTGAGCCCCTGTATCGGGCATGGTCCGGTCGGGAGTTTTTCTCCTCGGCCGGCGGGGCGAACGGGCGGCCTCGCCGCAGGATTTGCCGCCGGGCAGCGCAAGCGCCGTACGGGGCGTTCTTGGATCGCGCGCCTTGCCCGAGCGGCAAGGGGGTTTCATCGGCGTCGGGGAACCGTCGTTTTCGCCTGCGGCGTTCCCCGACCGCTCCGGCCGGAAGAAAGCCCCGCTGAAACCGGGTCTTTTTCGGCCTGCGCGTCCAAACCTGCATTTGCATAAGGTAATTTCTAAGATCCAAACCGCGCGTCCGGCCCCCGCCGTATCGTGGACGCCGGCCAAAAAGGGGCTGGCGGCGATGGGCGGTCTGGATTTTTAACGAGAGTCACCGAATGGAAGGATGAAAACGGAGCCGCCGGCCCGGAGACGTCCGGGACCATTCCAAACGGCGCGTTTTCCAAAGAAAGGAGAGGGGTGGGCCTCTGCATCATTCTATGCGGACAGGCTGTTCAAAATACGCGTCCTTTGAAGGACCGGCCGTCTTTGTGACGGCCAAGCGGGCTCCCCGGTCCATGAACGGGCCGTTTTACGCGGCCCCCCGAGGGCCCGGCCCCTGTGACAGCGCGCCGGGTGCAAAGACCGGTGGGGAGGGGAGGATGCGGACGTCGGGCGCGTCGCGGATCCCGCCGCGTGCGGCGCCTCCATCCATAACAGCGGCGCGCTGTCGGATCCGGCCGTCTAACTGCGGCCATATGCTATCCCGAGCAGGCGGCGCCCATCCCGGCGTGCGGACAGGTAAAGGCGCCCTGTTTTTCATAAATTCTGAAAAGACTCGCGCCGAACATACTTTGATAAACCTTTACCTATTTTATATAGAAAGGCGATTTCGGCGGCGGTCTTCGAAGGTTTTAGGAACCCTTTCGACTCCAACTTTATATCCTTGTGCAACACCAATGTCAATACCCTTTTTTTCTTTTTTATCTCCCGCAAGGTCCCGTGCCGCCCGCGCCGGGCGGCACGCGTTCTTGCCGCCGCGGAACGGACGCGAAAGTTTTGCCGCCTTCGGGCCGGACGGCGGGACGGACATTCCGGAAAGGGCATAACAAAGCCAGCGCCGGAAAGGTGCTGGCTTTTGCTTTGTTGGGGTCCCGGCGGGACGGCGCCTTGCCGCCGCCAAAAGGGCTTCCGTATTCTTTTTTAGACTCAACGGTCCTCCGCCCCGTCTCCCGACCGAATGGATGCCGGCGGAGAGACGGCCGCCTTGCGCCGTTCTCTTTTTGGTCAAACGGGCCCCCGCCGCCGTCAGTCTTTGACCGCGACGGGGATCTGGATCTCCAAAAGCGTCTCGCTGCGGTCATCGGTCATGGTCACGTCGATCTTATAGAGCTGATAGATAAAGCCGTTTATCTTTAAATTGTTCTCTTTTAAATATTCCTTGGCTTTTTCAAAGCACGGGTCGTATTTTTCGAGCCGGCCGCCGCGGTAGGCCACGCACAGATAATATCCGGCGGGGACACTGCGCATATATTCCGACTTCACCTTGACCGCGTTCTTGTCCACAAACAGCATCGGAATCGCGTGGATATAGTCCTCGTTTTTTTCGAGAAGCTCCTCTCCCGCGTACACGCCCACGCAGTCGGTGGCGAGGATCGGCGCGATCTCGTTGAGATACCATTCGAGTTTTGTCAGCGCGTACACATGCTCCCTCGGGCCTCCGGCCGGCAGCCCGAAGGTGATGATGCTTCTTTCCGGCAGATACCGCATGCACGGGTGATCGATCTCTTTCAGGGAGGTGAGCTCCCCGAGGAACGAGAGCTTCCGCGTGATCGTATGGCACAAAAACAGCTTTCTCTCGATGTCGGCCTGAAGTTTGGAGTAATATTCGGAGAGCATCCGGATGGATTTCCGCAGATTGCAGTCCTTAAAATAGTCCTTTACCTCCTCCACGGACATGCCGAGTTCCCGGAGTTCCCGGATCACGCCGAGCTTTTCGCTCTGGCGGACCGAGTAATAGCGGTATTTTGTCTCCGGATCAATATACGCGGGCTTGAGAAGGTTGATCCTGTCGTAATATCGCAAGGTCTCGCTGGAAACCTTCCGGAGTTTTGCAAGCTCGGTGATCGATAAATAGTTATCATTCATGTACAATCCACCGCCCTTCTTTTCTACAATTATATACGAATCCCGGGCAAAAGTCATACGGCAAAAACGCCTATTTTCTCTCGCGAGAACTATGCAAAATACCTGAAAAAAGTAAGGGTTGACATTTGTCTAACACAAAGGGATATGATGACATTACATGGAGTAGAGGCTTCAAATACACAATAGATAGGAGTACAATACTATGGACAATGAATCGGTAAAGAATTTCTGGAACGCGCTCAAGGCTGACGAGATCAATGATTTTATGGATCTGCTGGGTCTGGCTGGAAAGATTCTTAAGAGAAAGGTCGCCAACATCGAGCTTTTGGCGGGGGGCCTTACAAATAAGAGTTTTAAGGTGATATTTGAGGACGGAATGACCGTCGCCATGAGGATTGCCGGCAAGGGCACCGGTGAATACATCAGCCGCAAAGCCGAGAAGCACAACAGCACCATGGCCGCCGGAATGGGCATCGCTCCGGAAATATACTACTTCGACGCCGATACCGGTTCGCAGCTTGTGGAATTTGTCAAACTGGCGACGCTGCACGCCGAGGATTTCCAAAAGAATCCGGACGTGCTCAAGAGCGCGGCGCAGATCATGAAGACCCTCCACTCGAGCGGAATCAAATTCCTGGGCGCCTTCGCCCCGGTCCAAGGGATCGAGGACTACGTGAGCATCCTGAAGCAAAAGGGCTTTGAGGAGCGCTACGAGGGCTGGGACGCCATCTATAAAACCGTTTTGCGCGTGCGCGACGCCTACGCGAAGAATCCGCCCGCGCTCGCCCCGTGCCACAACGACACGCTCGCCGAAAACTTTATGTTCGACGGCAAGACCATGAAGCTGATCGACTGGGAATACGGCGGCATGGGCGACCCGTATTATGACGTCAGCGGCATTTTCACCGAGGATCTGCTGGGCGAAGAGGCCGGCGAGATCTTCATGCGCGCGTATTTCGGCGGCGAGCCGACCGAGGAGCAGCGCGCGCGCATCCTGATCAACGAATTCATCTATTGTACTTACTGGTCCGTCTGGTCTCTGGTACAGATCGCCAACGACAAAGAGCGCGAGTTCTACTGGCAGTACGGACTTGACCGCGCCATTTTGGGCAAGGAATATATGGCGAACCCGAACTTCGAGCGGTATCTTACTCTCATCGGCTGACCTGATTGGCTGTTCTTCCGCAAAAGGACCGCCGATCTTCTCAAACTATATTCGAGGATAAGGGCGGTCGCCGTTTCACGGTGGCCGCCTTTATCCTTATGAAAAGATCGCGGAGGGGCCGTTTCCCTTTTCGCCTTTTTCCGATCTTCACAAACTATTTTTTACATAAAGGAGCGATGGTATGGGCTATGTGAATATGGCGGGCCTGCTTTCGGACGCGAGGGCGGGCGGATACGCAGTCGGCGCATTCAACATCGTCAACCACCTCACGGCGCAGGCCGCCGTGCAAAAGGCCGTGGAATTGTCCTCCCCGATCATTCTTCAGACCTCCGTCCCGACGGTCCGGCAGATCGGGCCCAAGGAGCTGATCTCGTTTCTGCGGGTGCTCGCGGAGGAGGCCCCCGTGCCGGTCGCCGTCCATCTCGACCACTGCACGGATCCGGACTATGTGATCCGGTGTCTCGACCTCGGCTGGTCCTCGGTCATGCTCGACCTGTCGCAGGCGCCGTTCGAGAGAAACCTCTCCGAGACGCGGCGGATCGCGGCCTACGCGAAGCGGAAAAACGCGACCGTCGAGGGGGAGCTCGGCGCGATCGTCGGGGTCGAGGACGAGATCAGCGTGAGCCGGTCGACGCTGGCCGACCCGGTGGCATCCCTCGAATATGTCGCCGAAACCGGCATCGACGCCTTTGCCCCCGCGATCGGGACGGCGCACGGGCTTTACAGGGGCGAGCCGAACATCGACTTTGATCTCTTCCAAAGGCTCTCCGCAGAGATCCCCTGTCCGCTGGTCGTCCACGGGGGGACGGGGCTTCGGCCCGACGTGTTCGCCCGGCTGGTCAGCCTTGGGGCCGCCAAGATCAACGTCTCGACCGCGATCAAGATCTCCTATTGCCAAGGCATGCTCGCCTATATGAGCGGGCGCCCCGATGAAAACAACCCGCTGAAACTGGATAAATACGTCATGGAACAGACGAAGGCGTGCGTGGAGGAGCATATCCGTATGTTCGGCTCCGCGGGGAGGGCCGCGATATGAACAAACCGAATTATCCCGTCGACCTGCATACGCACAGCACCCGCTCGGACGGCAACGACACGGTGCGGGAGCTGATCGGCTATGCCGCCGAAGCCGGCATGAAGGCGGTCGCGCTGACGGATCACGACACGCGCCCCCCCGAGACGATCGAGGCGGAGGACGGAAGCCCGGTCTCGCCGGTCGATTACGCGCGGTCGCTGGGGCTCGTCTTCATCCCAGGCATCGAGTATTCGTGCGACACGGACGTGGACGACGTGCATATCGTGGGATTGGGCTGCGATTTTAATCATCCCGAGATTCTGAAGGCGGAAAAAGACGCCGAGCAGAGCAAGACGCGGAGTTACAAAAAGCTCACCGAGATCCTGTGCGGAAACGGCATCGAGGTCAGTTGGAACGATGTGCGCAACGTGACGACGCCGCCCAGAAAGCCCAAAGAGGTCCAGAGAAAGCATATTTTTGAGACGATGGCCGAGAAGGGCTACGCGGCGTCCTGGGATCAGGCGAAGCTCATGGTGCGGGACAACCCGGTCTTCAACGTCCGGCGGGAAAAGATCGATCCGCTGGAGGCCGTCCGCATCATCCACGCGGCCGGCGGGATCGCGATCCTTGCGCACCCGCACCTGATCGACGAGCTGGTCGCCCGCAAAAACGGACGCGTCACCCGATACGAGTACATTGAAAACCTGATCGCCGCGGGCCTGGACGGCATCGAGGCGTGCTACCCGTATGAAAAAACGAGTTATAAGGGGAGACTCTCGCGCGCCGAGGTCGAGCGGGAGATCCGATACCGATACGCCGACAGGCTGGCCGTCATCTCGGGCGGCTCCGACTACCATGACGACGGAAAGAAAGGCGTCCGCGACCCCAGATTCATCGGCGAGTGCGGCGTCTCGTGGGAATACTTTATTGGAAATTCTCTTTTGAATCGTTTTGTATGAGCCCGGCGCGGCGTAAAAAAACCACCCGTCGCCCGGCGCGGCGTAAAAAAACCACCCGTCGCGCCTATAAAATCCGCGGCATGGGAGCTTCGGGGAGCGGGCGGGCCGCTCCCCGTTTTGTCCCGTCCGGCGGCGGCCCCGCTTTTTAGCGAAGGAGGATCTCCCGGCCACGAAAGCGTCCGTCCGAACCGCGGCGCGGAATAGAACATCAAAAAAAGACGCGCCCCAAACGGGGCGCGTCCTTTGAAGTCACTTTTTTATTTCTTGAAGCAATCGCTGCAGTAAACGGGACGATCGCTGCGGGGCTGGAAAGGAACCTTGCAGGGCCTTCCGCATTCGGCGCAGACTGCATCGTACATCTGGCGGGTGCCGCCGTTTCCGCGGGAATCGTTTTTACGGGCGTCCCGGCACGCTTTGCAGCGCTGCGGCTCGTTCGTAAAACCTTTCTCAGCAAAAAACTCCTGCTCGCTGGCAGTAAAAGTGAATTCTTGTCCGCAATCCTTGCAGACGAGGGTCTTGTCTTTGTACATGGAATACCTCGATTAAAAAATTATACGATGCGGAACGCGTCGCATATATGAATTATAACGCATCGAAATTGATTTGTCAATATGTGTAAAGCATCTAAATATCATTATATTTTTTAGGAGGAAAATTGCGCCGATTTCCGGAAAAAACGCCGGCGGGCTCTCAAAACGGGGGGCGCAAAGGCGAATGGGGGGCGGTTTCCGGCGGTCGGGCGAATGCCATCGACCGCGTACCCCTGTGGGGGTGGCAGGAGGTTTTTAGAGCGCGAGCGGAGAAAACCGACGTCAACAGGGGGCAAAGCCCCGTGTGAAAAAATCTCGTTTAAGCAACTTGCTTAAACGAGATTTTTGGCGGAGATGAAGAGATTTGAACTCTTGAGGAGCTTTTGACCCCTACGCGATTTCCAGTCGCGCGCCCTCGACCAACTAGGCGACATCTCCATCGTTTGGCGAATCCTCGCCGCTTATGACGGCACTGTGATATTATACCGAATGCCTGTCCAAAAATCAAGGGCTTTCCGAAATATTTTCGGACGCCGGGCCGGGGAATTCCGGGCAAACTTCAGGTTTTCCGGAGAGAAAAGGGTGATATTTTCATTTCTTTCTTTCTTTTCCTGTAAAAAAATGCTATACTTACTAATAATATTGAGACGGGGGGTGCGGGTATGCTCGACAGGGAAATTCTTCGGAAAGCCCTTGGGAGCGTCGCGGCCTTCGATTACGCGGAGGCGGTCTCCACCCTGCGCAGAGTCGATATCCACCACCTCAACGAGACGGAGCGGGAGGAGATCCGCTCGCTTTTTTCCTCGATCCCGGAGGAAAGCCGCGCGGCCTCGCCGGTCCACTGCATCCAAGAGATGCAGTTCGCGTGGTACGAGGGCAGGAGCGAGGATTTTGCCCTCTGGCACGCCCGCCTGCTGAAGCTCCGCACCGGCTGCAAGGCGGACGCCACCTGCCGGAGCATAACCGAAAAGTGTATCTGCTGCGCCTCGTTCATGCTGCCGCGGACCGACAACGCGCAGATCCTCCTGATGCTCGCGGTCCTTGCCAACGACAAGGAGGCGGTCCTGCCGTTTGCCGTCTCCGTCACGTCGAATTACCCGAGCATCCTGCGCGGGAGCAGGGATTTTTCGGTCTGGGGCCAGCACTACGGCGCCGTCGCGGAGATCGTCCGGCCGCTGATCCGGGCGGTCTACGGCAACAGCAACCCCGGCCTTGTCGAGTGCGGGAAGGCGGAGCTCCTCTATGAAAGAAACAACATCCCGGCCGCGTCCATGGAGCTCGGCGGGGCCTTTGTGTCGAAGGATATGGACGTGCTGTTCGTCGCCTACGCGATGCTCGCGCGGATTCACGCGCTCGATCCCTCCGGCGGCGGCTGGCGGGAGCCGCTCGACCGCTTCGGGGGCATACTGGAGGAGCGCGGCGCCGATTGGCTCGCGCCGAATTACGAGGCGCTGCGGGTCCGGTTCTCCCTTTTGGGCGGCGATACGGCCCAGGCGGGACTTTGGCTCTCGGAAAAACCGGGCAGCGAATGGGACGGCGTCCACCTCGACAACGGGTACCGGATGATGACGAAGGCGCGGGTCTACCTCGCGCTGGGCAAAAATACCGAGGCGGTCTCCCTCGCGGAGGAGCTCAGGCAGGTCTTCACCGCCGGGGCCCGGACGCTGGATATAATCGAGTGCGGCGTGATTGGGGCGATCGCCTGCGAGAGGCTGGGCAGCGGCGCGCTCGCGATGGAGCAGTTCGGGGCGGCGCTCGCCGCCGCGGAGCCTTACGGCTACGTCCGCGTCTTTGCGGACTACGGCGCGCCGGCGTACCACCTTCTTGTGAAATATAGCCGCGAGCCGGCGCAGCACGGCGGCTCGGCAAAATTTGTGGCGCGGCTGATGGAGTCGGCGAAGTGCTTCGCGCTGCTCTATCCGGAATATCTTCCGGAGAAAAAAGAGGATCAGGGTCCGCCGGCGGTGGAGTGCACGGCCTCCGAGATCCGGATGCTCCGGCTCTTGGAGGAGGGGAAGACCAACAGCGAGATCGCGGGGGAGGTCGGCGTCAAGCTCACCACCGTCAAATTTCATCTGCGCAACGTCTACGAAAGGCTCGGCGTCTCGAGCCGCACCGCCGCTTTAAAAGAGGCGAAGAACCTGGGCATCCTCTGACCGGGCGGACGGGGCGCGGCGTGGGCGTACATACAAGATCTCATCGGAAAAAAAGGCCCATGCGGGCCTTTTTTTATTTTCCACCCGGGGCGGACAGGCGTCCGTCCCGTTTTTTTATAAAATTTTTGTCAAAACCTGTACTTTCGGTCAGTTGTACATGTTTGGGGAAGCACATACAATATAATTAGGTATATTATAGGGTATATGTAACCCTTTTTCCGGGGAGGCGAGGGGATGGCCGGCAGGGAACTTCGGCAGAAGAAGCTGGAGCGGGAGAAACGCGATCGCGAGGAGCTCCAAAACCGCCTCTCCGCGCCGCAGCACATCGTCTACAACCGCTTCGAGGAGCATGTGCGGGTCGAGGATTTCAAACAGAACGAACGGGCCGCGGATTATTATAATTACGACCGGCTGATGAAGCTCGACACGCTCTACGGCCGCGTCCAGATGGGCTATCACCCGGGCAGGGATCAGGCCTTTCTGTACGCGAACATCAAGACCTCGATCTACGATTCCGCGCCGTACGCGTTCCAGAGGTCCTATATGGAGATCCGCGGGATGAAAGAGCTCAAGACCGGCGCCTACGCGAACCAAAACGTCGCGTGCTCGTCCCGCCGGATCGCGAACAGCTCGGTCATCCTCTATAAAGCGCAAAACAAGCCGTGGGACGAATCCTCGGTCCGGCCCTACCTCGGCCGGGCGAACCTCGGGGCGCTGCGCAAGACGATGCCGTTCCTGCTGCGAAGCGAGGAGCAGCAGAGGCGGCTGGACCTGCTCGACGAACAGGCGGAGCGAAAACGGGAGATACAGGAAGTATTAAACGGTAAGCGAAAAGACGGGGACTTTAAGGAAAAGAACGCCGCCGTCGCCCTGCTCCGTGCCGAGCAGCTTGCGGCAGAGAAGCAGATGGAGGACGTCGAGGCCGTCTTCAGCAAAAAGCAGATCATGAGCATCAACTTTTTTCACAGGATCAACATGGCCTTCGATCTTCAGAAGGCCAAAATGTTCGATTATTACCGTGCCGTCGGGATGGAGCGCGCGCTGAAGGCGGAGAACGCCGCCGCCGTGGAGGACGCCTCCGGCGGCCGGAACAAAAAGAAGGACACCGAAACCACGAAAGCGGAGGGTTGACGAGCGATGCAGCAGATGACCGCGGATACTTACCGGGATGCGATCCGCGCCATCGGCGACGCGGCCGCGAAGGGCCATGCCGCCGAGAAGCTTTTCGCCATGCACCGGGAGCTGAAGGCGCAAAGGGACGCCTCCGGCCTGCTGTTCCCCGCGGCAAAAATCGAAGCGGTCTATGGCCTCGACGAAAAAGAGGCGCTCGTGTTTGAGCTGTGCTGCGCGAAGCTCTTTTCGGAAAGCGCGGTCCCCTCGATGCGGGAGCTGTTCGGCTGGATGTCCCGGGTGGGGATGGAGAACCGGGCGCTCGCCCCGGTGTTCCGCGACACGGGGGGCGGTTGCCTCGAGCCGGCCGCGGTCGATTACCTGTTGGAGCGCGCGCCGGAACTGCCGGAGGGCGCCCACCTCGACCCCTGCGCGGAGGTCGGCCCGTGTTTTCGCGGGGAGGCGCTCCTGCGCGATCTTGAGGCCTTTCTCGATTCCGCCATGGAAAAAGAAGTCTATCCGGCCTGCATCCTGCTCAAAGGCAAGATGGGACAAGGCAAAACATATACTTATCGCAAGCTCGCGGAGCGCCGCGGCTGCAATCTGCTCATTTTAAAAACGGAGATGGACGTCGAAACCGCCGCCGCGGTCGCCGCCCTTTATAACGCGCCGGTGTTTGTTCCAAACGCGGAGACGCGCGGGGAGGCGTGGCTTACGCTGCTCGGGGAGCGCTGCGGGTTCCTCCTTCTTTCGGCGGAGGAGCCCGGCTTCAGCCCGGCCGGGGAGGGCGCTTTGCTCGAACGGGAGCTGCCCGACCTCGACGCGGAGGAGCGCCTCGCCGCCTTCCGGCTCCGGTTCGGCGGCGAATCGGCCGGCTGGGAGGAGATCTCCCGCTTCTACGCCATGACGCCCGGAGAGATCATGGAGGCCGCCCGCCGGATGTGGGGCGAGACGCTCTGCCGGGAGACCCTCACCGAGGCGGAGACGCTCGAGGGGCTCCGTTCTTCCAACAGCCGGAAGTTCGCCGGGAACGCCGCGCTTTTCCGGACAAACAAGACCATGGAGGATCTGATCCTTCCCCCGGCGCAGAAGCGGCAGATCTTGGACATCTGCGCGTTCGCGAAGGCCCGGTACAAAGTCTTTCGGGACTGGGGGTTTGAAAAAAAGATCCCCTACGGCCGCGGGATCTCCGCCCTCTTTTACGGGGCCTCCGGGACCGGAAAGACTCTCGCGGCGAGCGTCATCGCAAATGAGCTCGGCCTGCGGCTCTACCGCGTGGATCTCTCTCAGGTCATCAGCAAATACATCGGCGAGACGCAGAAAAATATCGGCAAAATTTTCGACAGCGCACAAAACTCCGGCTGCATCCTCTTTTTCGACGAGGCGGACGCCCTGTTTTCCAAGAGGAGCGACGCCGGGGATTCTCAAGATAAATACAGCAACGCCGAGATCGCCTACCTGCTCCAGCGGACGGACCAGTTCGACGGCGTCATCCTGATGGCGACCAACCTCTTTCAGAATTTCGACGAGGCCTTCCGCCGCAGGATCGGGTATATGATCTACTTTCCGGTGCCGGACGAGCGGATGCGCCGCCTGTTGTGGGAGCACATCTTCCCGGAGGAGGCGCCGAAGGAGGAGCTCGATTACGCGCTGCTCGCCGATCATCTGGAGCTGACCGGCGCGGGCATCCGCAACGCGGCGGTCAACGCGGCGTACCTCGCCGCCTCGCAGGAACGAACGATCTCCATGGCCGACGTCGTGGAAGCGGCGCGGCTCGAATATACGAAGCAAGGGAAGGCGTTTCCCCAGAAACTCGGGATGATGTTCTCTTCGGAAAGGGGCAGGATAGAATGAAAAAACGCATTCTGGTCACGGTTCTCGCAGTGGTGCTACTGGTTTCCGCCATCCTGATTCCGGCGATCGTCTCCGCCCAAAAAACCGAGGCGGCCGCCTATACGGAATATCAGTATTTTCATCTTGATACAGCGAGCAGCATCGGGTATATCGGCGCGGACGGCTGGTCTGATTTCGCAAAATTCATCAACAACGATGAACTCCGTCAGGACGGCTCCACCAGCGCGACGACGCTCGAGAACTACTTCGGTCAAGGCTATACCTTCTATCTCGTCGGGGACGTCACGGTGGAATGGGGCCTCGATTCGCTCGAAGAATTTCAGGGAGAGCTCATCGGCAACATGAACACGGTCCTGTTCACCCATGCCGCGGGGAACGGCATGGGCACGAGAAACTTTAACAAAGAGCTTTTAACGAACAAAGCCAGCGCGCCGACCGCCAAAGAGGCCTATATCGGCGGGCTTATCGGCAGATTGAACGGCGGCTCCGTCCAGCTCTTAAAGTGCATGTCGTTAAATAACACAAAAATGACCGTCGCCTTCGACGCGACGGCCTTCGCGGAGATCGACCCGACCGGCACGGCGGGGGACAAGGACGACGTCTACGATTCCATCTACCTCGGCGGGCTGATCGGCTATATGGAAGGCGGGGCGAAGGTCGAAAAGGTCTCCTACCTTAACGGCGCGCTCAGATTCAGCGAGAACGCGATTCGGGGCGTCTCCAACGTAAAATGCAACGAGCGCACGAATTATTATGCCGGCGGCATCGTGGGCGGCTCGGGCGGAGGCAGCGTCTCCGAGGTCTGGGCCCAATGCGACGTCGCCGTCGCCGCCGTCTATAACGACACGCGCTACATAAGCGTAAACGGCTGGAATGACGACGCCTATGTCTCCGGGGACGCGAACGAGAATTACTATGACGTCTTCGCGGGGGGCATCGTGGGCGTCTGCCGGACCGGCACCACGATCAAGGACTGCTACACCGGCGCGGCGGTCACCGCCCTTGCGAACGACTCCCAAAACGTGAACAGCGGCAGCTATGACTTCAGCCGCTTCCTTTTCGCGCAAAAGGTCTTTGCCGGCGGCATCGCGGGGAGCTGCGGGGATTCCTCCGGCAACACCATCACCAACTGCGCGGCGGCAAACGCCTACGTCACCGCCAACTGCTACCAGCAGGTGTACGATTACGCCTATATCCTCGAATACGCGACCGTTTTGTTTCAATATTCGTCCTTGCAGGACTGCTGCAGGACGCTCGCGTCCAAATACGTCAGATTTGACGGAAAGGCCTACGCGTCGGCCATCGCCAACGGGATGACCGCCGCGAGCGTACCCGCCAACATCGTCATGACGAACGGCACGCTCAACGCCGCCGTGGCCAACAACGTCGCGATGGCGAACTCCTACAACTATTCCTCCTCCACGTTTTCGGGGGCCTGCTACGCCACCGCCTCGGGGCCCGCGGCGAACAGCTCCTATCTGATCTCCGACCTCAACAGCGCCTCCGCGACCGGCGTTTTAAACGGCTCCGGCAGGAGCGTCTGGACGCTCTCCGGCAGCGGCAAGCTGACGATGCGCTGGCTTGCCCCCGTGCCGCAGAGCCCGTCCATCAGCTGGACGAGCGGCGACGCCGACGGCACGGTCACCGTCAAGGGGCTCGCCGACGAGCTCTACGATTCCGTTAAACTTTATTTTAAAGTGCTTTTCTACACGCAGGGCAAATTCGGGCAGGCCACCGCGGCCAGCGTCTCCGCGGGGACCGCGGCCGTCGACGGCGTGAGCCTGCGCCTCTATCCCGCCGACGCGAGCGGGAACATCACCGGCTTCGATACGCCTGTCATTTTAAGCGACACCGCGCCGACAAAGGTCAACATCGGCGGCTATTACCGCGTGGTCGCCGAGCTTTCAGGCGCGAACCTCGACAACCTGACCACCGGCAACGTGACGGTGGAGCTCGCGGCGCAGGATTCCGCCCACAACGTCTATCTGACGAACCGCACGGACGGCAAACCGGAGGGGCTTCTGGATCTCTTCAGCGGCCTGACCCTGAGCGCCACCGAAAACTACGACCTCACCCTCAGCGCGAAGGTGACGGTCACGATCTCCGGCGCCACTACGACGAAATCGATCTCACGGCAGATCAAGCTGACCCCGGAGATCACTGATATCGTACCGGACACCACCGGCAGCTACACGTTCCCGACCGCATACAATACGGATTGGGGCGTCTACCCCGGAAACGCCTACCGCTTCACCGCGGCGGCAAAAGGGATCAGCAGCATGAGCGGCCTCGTCACATGGTCGCTCTCCGGAAAAAAGGAGACGGGCACCTCGGTCAACGCGAATACCGGCGTTGTGACGCTGGCCGCCGCGGAGCGCGGGAGCTATGACGCCGAGCACGGCTGCAACGTGCTCACGCTCAGGGCGGCGACCAATGGCGCCGACCCGGTCACGAAAGATTTTTACCTCGTGGTCATGAACCCGCTCAAATCCTATACGATCGCCTGTACGCCGGAGACCCTCGCGGAGGACGACGCGGCGAGCGCCGCCCTGTCCGTCGGCGCCTATGTCTATGCCTTTGAAAATATCGCGGACTCCAAATGGAACCCGACGGAGACGCCCGCCCTCGTCAGTTGGCGAAAGAAATGCCCGGTGGCCGAAGGGACGAGCGCGTTCGGCGCCGTCACCGCCGCCGCGGCCTACTCCGTCAACACCGAAGACGTGCTCCCGGGCTATATCGTCATTGAGGCCTCGGTTGCGAACCAGTTCGACCAGAGCCACGCGGTCACGCTCACCAAAAATCTGCCGGTAAAACCGATCGTCGGCATCCGCTCCGGCGCCGACGAGAGCGGCTCCTACACGGTGCTCGTCCCGACGGGAAGCAACAAGAATGAGACCTTTACGCTCGCCGGCGGCCATGTGATCTTTAAAAACGACGACTGGACCTGGAGCGCGGCCTACAAGGACGATACCGTCACCGGCCCGCTCACCAGTTATGTCACGCTTCCCGGCGGAACCGCATCCTCCAAGACGATCACGTTCCGCTATAACTCCGCCAATCCGGACGCGGCGCACAACACCTATCTCATCACGGTCACCCCGCAATCCGGCACCGGAGAAGCGAAGCTCCTGTCGACCTCGACGGCCACCGCGCCGCAAAACAAGCTCTACGCCTCCGCCGGGATCTACGGGAACAGCCCGGACCACACCAAGGTCACCTTTACGGTGACCGTCTCCAACGCGAGCACGGGCGTACAGCTCTCGGAAGTCAACGCGAGCGCCGGGCTGGTCCAAGATTTCGAGAACAGCGCAATGGGGAATAAATGCGCGCTTCCGGGCGACACGCTCAAGTTCGACGTGGTTTTCAATCTCGGATCGCAGAACGTCACCTCGTGGAAGTGGAGCCTCTCGTCCGGCAGCAACTGCACGCTTAGCAGCGAGACCGGCGCCGCCACGACGGTCACGGTCGGCGCCAACGCGAACGGCGCGGTGATTTTGACGGCCACCCCTTATAATGGGAGCACCGCCCTGACGGATTACGCGGCGACCTACGCGTTCAGCACGACGCAGAAGAGCGTCGCCATCACCGGCTCCGACAGCGCGACGATCCCCAACGGCTCCGCGTCCGGCAGCGGCAGCGGCACGCTGACCGCCGCTGTCTCCGGCTCCGCCCCTGCGAAATCCTATGATTGGACCATGAACGCGGGCGGCACGGGCGTCACGCTCGACAGTGGAACCGTCTCTTCGCAGACGGCGAAATACCTGATCCCCTATAACGCCTATTCCGGCTCGGTCACGCTGACCTGCAAAGTGACCTATTACACCGGCGCGACCGCCTCGGCGAGCAAATCGGTCACGCTCGGCTACGCGGTCATCCCGGTCCTGAGTCAATACATAAAATACAACGGCCAGAGCAATTTTATTTCCTACCCTGCCGCCGGCGTCACCCCCACCACGCACCGGGAGCTCAGCTTCAAGGCCAATTCAAGCGCGGCTGCGGCTTCTTGGGTCTGGAGCGGCGTCTCGGTCGTCAGCGGGACCAACGGCGTGGTCTCGGAATATGTCGAATCCGAGGGGCAGGACGGCACCGACGCGAATGTCTACAACGTCACGCTCAAACAGACGATCCTGGATAAAAACCCAATCTACAACGGGACGTTCAAGGTGACCGCGACGGACGCCTACTCCGGCCAGACGGTCACGTTCCAGTTTATCGTGGAACTCGATACGTATACGTGGACCGCGGTGGAATCGGCGCCCGAGGCCGGGCTGCTCGCGCTCGCGCGGGGCGGGGACATCCTCGCCGGCTACCGCTTCCTCTCCACCGGGGACCCCGGGGAGCAGATCGCCGTCAACAAGACGTGGTTCGTCGGTTCGGGCAACACGGCGAGCTACACCGCGAAGGTCAGCTTCCCGAATTACTTCTCCGGCTCCGAACAGCGCCTGATCAAATACGTCCTCTACCATAACACCGATCCTGACGCGGCGGACAACGGTTTCCCGGTGCTCACGGGCGCCGGGGCGAGCACGCTCGGCGGCAAAAGCGCCGACGAGCTCGCCGCCCTGATCGCCACGCTGCCGACGTATAACTCCAAGGATACGAACGGCGTCACCGTCAGCGGAGGCACCTATCCCGCCGCCGGCGTCACCTATCCGTGGTCCGAGGCATACGGCGATTCCTACCTGTTCATCTGGGCGCAGTCCGAGGCGGACGCCGCCGGGCGCTCGATGGATTCGAGCACGGTCGTCTGCGTCAAGCTCGGCGACAACACCTGCTCCGCCATCAGCGCCACCCCGTTTGATCCCGACGCGGTCAACTCCGACGTGACGGCATGGACGACGACCAAAAACGGCGAGGACTTCTGGGTACGCTTTGCCCCGGTCGAGACCGTCGGCGTTTCGGAGGGCGGCACATGGGGCGGCACGTTCGGCAGCAGCATGTTCACCTTCAACCTCAACGAGATGAGAAAGGCGGAGAAGCTCGCCTCCGACGGCACGAATCTGGATACGCTCGCCGCCGGCTACGATATTCTGGTGAGCACCTGGTATGAGGAGGACAGCGTCGTGGAGGCGAGCCTCAACGTCGGCACCAGAACGCCGCAGCCGAAAATCTCGATCGACGGCAACTATAAAAATATCTCGATCAGCTGCGCGGACGTCTCGGGCAACGTCTCGACCGTCTATTTCTCCGTGTCCTATTACACGGTCGGCGGCGCCATGACGCAGCCGATCACGCCGCTGAGCGCGGCGGGCGCGGTCAACGGCACGCTCGGGCCCAATTATACCGCCTCGACGACCCTCGAGGCGGACGTGGTTTACAAATATACCGGCAGCTTCCTGTTCCCGGAGACTGTAGGCGGCAGTCCGGTCAAGACCATGTACGTCAACGCGATGGCCACGACCGCGGAATCCTCAACGGCCGCGGTCAGCTTCGCGAGCACGGCGGCGTTCAGCACCCGCCAGAGCATCGACCCGGTTTCGATTTTGGTCAACGGTACGGCGTACCAGAGCGGGACCTACTATTCGAGAGAGAGCGGCTCCACCGCCGTCACGCTGAGCCACCCGAGCCTCGAGGGCGGCTATTCCGGGCCGGCCGGAAAGATCCTCTACACCACAAAGAACTACACGACCGCCACGCTCGACGCGGGCAGCACGGTCGGCAATATAAGAAAGGGGACCAGATCGCCCTCGACATCGACCCGCAGGCCGGCGTGATGTATCTCCGGTTTTTTAATGATACGGCGACCACCGAGATCTACACGGCCCCGGCGGTCACCTCCGGGACGATCCAGTTTGAATCCTATTATTCCGACCCGATCGCCTGTCTGGTGAAATACGACGCGGGCGGAAACGCGATTCCGGGCAAGGAGCTTGCCGACGAGGATCCCTCGACCGCGGGCGTCCAGATCACCGTGATGGAGGGCATGAAGATCGCCTTCAAGATCAATAAAAACGACATCCCGGAGGGGATGGACCCGACAAAGGACGAGGACGGGGACGACGAACTGCTCACGCTCACGGGCGGCACCTATCTGGTCCCGACCCTCTCCTATAACACCGACGGCGGCGCGGCTTACAAGGCTTATACCAGCTATCAGCCAAAGATCGCGATCTCCGCCGACGTCCACAGCAGCGTGCTCGGCGCGGAGATTCTCACGCTGAGCACCACGGCGGGCGCGGTCGAAAATTACTATTTTGTGGTCAACGACATCGCGGGCGACAGCAAGGTGTCCGGGGCGTCGCCGACGCACTTTGAGTTTAAGGTGCGCCCGAAGGCGACCGCCCCGACCTCCGACCCGGCGACGCCGGACAAGGACGGCAACTACACCATGGTCTCGGTCGGCAACTATATCCGTCTGCTCTCCGGCGACAACACCAACGCGAACATCTATTACACGATGGGCGCGACGCTGGTCACGCCGAATCCGGCGGAGCGGATCGAATGGGAGCTCGAGTTCAAGAGCTGGCTCCAAGACAACACCGTCGGCTATCACGTGGACAGCGGCGACGCCCGGGATTATTACAGCCGCCGGGTGGAGGAGAAGTCGGAGCCGGCTACCCGCCTCTACACCGGCGCCCTGACCGTCACCAAAAACAGCCAGATGTCGCTCTATGTCAGCGCCGTGATCGTCAACGCGGAGGACGCGGACGGCGACGACGACTACGGCAGCTACGGCCAGAGCCCGGTCGCGAACTTCCTGTTTAAGATCAACGCCCTGACGAAGATCGGCGCGGTCACCGCGACGCCGGAGACCTCGGTCGCGGAGCCGACCACCCTCAAGCGCAACAGCCGGATCAACCTGAGCACCAGCGTCACCAACACGACGATCTATTACACGGCCAACGGCTCGATGCCGAGCCCGGAGACGAGGATCGCCCTGATGGATGCCATCGCGAAGTTTCAGGACTACCATTACGATTCCGATTTCCTGCTCCCGAACGAGAAAGCCCTGTTGAGCAACTATTACAACGGCTACGATCCGGATCTGGACGGCTATAACGGCGACGGCACGGACACGCTCCCGACGCTGGTCTACGACTCCGGCACCGGGGTCCCGATGAACCCGGAATCCGGGAGCACCACCTTCACGATTCACGCCATCGCGGTACATAACAACGGTCTCTATGAAGACAGTGAGATCTACCGTTTCGATTACACACTTTTGCAGCTCGGCCCGATCACCGCGACACCGGCCACCTCCACGGAGGAGCCGACGACGCTCAAGCGCGGGGATAAGGTCATCCTGACCGCCGGCGTCACCGGCGCGACCATCTATTATACGACGAACGGCACGCTGCCGAATTATCCGGAGCGCGTCGCCCTCGACGCCGCGATCGCGGCCTACGAAGCGGACGGCACGGAAAGCGACATTCTGACGAAACATGCCTACAACCCGGACACCGGGACCGACAAGCTCGCCACAAAGATCTACAACCCGAGCACCGGCGTGCCGATGGACCCGGATTCCGGCAGCGAGATCTTCACGATCTACGCGGTGGTGACGCACAGCCTCTACGCGGACAGCGTCGACTACCGCTTCGACTATAAGCTCAAGCAGGCCGCGCCCGTCACGGCGGTCGCCCCGGCGATCGAGACGAACGGCGAGATCAGCGTCGTGGAGCCGGGTCAGACGATCTCGCTCTTCACCCAGACGCCGGGCGCGCGGATCTACTACACGGAGGACGGCTCGATCCCGAACCCGGATAGCTGCGACGCGCGCCTGCCGTACCTCGAGGCCTACACCGCCGCCCGGGCCGCGTACGACGCCTATATCGCGGAGAACGGCTCGGCCCCGGAGAACGGGAGCGAGATCCATCAAAATTATGCCGACGCGACCGCGGCGCTCGATTCCTACGACGCCGCCCACCCGCATATCACGCTGCTCTACGACCCCTCCACCGGCATCACGATGAAGCTGAAGCTCAAAACCACCTACACGATCCTCGCGGTCGCCGCGATGGCGGCCGACGAGGGCGGCAAACGCGAATATTCGACCAGCAACTACACAAGGTTCCTCTACCAGCTCCCGGCCGAGGTCAACGCGGTCTACGGCTCCGTCCCGAGCGGCACCAGCGTCGCGAAGGGCACGACGATCACGCTCAACACGATCACGGGCGGCGCGGTCATCTATTACGAGATCACCACGGACGGCGCCGAGCCGAAGGAGCCGGTCCAGAACGAAAGCATGACCTTCAGCGCCGGGCAGACGATCACCGTCAACCAGACCACAAAAATTAAAGCCTTCGCGGTCAAGAACCGCATGGTCAGCGCGACGACGTCGCTGACCTATAAGGCCCTGCCGCAGCTCTCCGCGCCCACCGCGTCGATCGCCACGGGCAGCCTCGTCGGGAACGGGTCGAAGGTCACGCTGACGACGAAATCCGTCACCGATCTCGACACCGGCAAGTCGAGCGCGCTCAGCGGCGTGTTCACGAAGACGGACATCGCGAACATCACCTACGCCTACACGCTCGACGGCTCCGATCCGGTCGCCGCGGTCGCCGCCGGGAAGGCCCTCTACGGCAACAGCGTGCTCATCAACGGCAAGGCCGGGGATACGGTCGTCGTGGCCGCCTACGCGATGCTCAAAGGCGCGACGCGCAGCGACGTCTCTTATAACAGCTACACGATCGCCTCCAACGAGCAGTATCTGACGGTCAGCCCGGCCAACGGCTCCGTCATCACGAGCGGCACGACCGTGACGATGACCTCGAGCGTCGGCGGCAAGATCTATTACACGACGGACGGCGAAAACCCGACCGAGGACAGCCACGACGGCACCTCCGTAAAGATCAACGGGGAACCGGGAGAATCCATCGTGCTCAAGATCTGCATCTTTGACGACGAAGGCAACCCCGGGGCCATCGCCACATATACTTACACGATCATGGAGAAGGCCGCGGCCCCAAGCTCCAGCGTCGCGTCCGGCTACTACTTTATGAGCGGCGCGACGGTCGAGCTCTCGGTGACCGAGGGCGCGATCTACTACACCACCGACGGTTCCGACCCGACCACCTCCAGCAACCTCTATAAAGATCCCATCACGCTCTCCGATTCCGTCGTGATCAAGGCCGTCTGCGTCGTTAAGGGCAAGACCAACAGCGACATCGCCCAGTTTGTCTACACGAAGGCGGGCGCGGTCGCCGCTCCGGAATTCAGCATCACGAGCGGCGAAGTGGCGCAGGGCACCGCGATCGAGATCACCTCGGTCACGGACGGAGCCTCGATCTATTACTCCACCTCCGGCGTCACGCCGACCGCGGACAACCTGAGCTCCATGACGATTTATTCGGGCCCCATCATGGTGACGCGGCCCGCCACGGTCAAGGCCATCGCGGTCAAGACAAATCTCCATAACAGCCCGGTCAACAGCGCGACCTACACGGTCACGGTGCCGGTCGACGAGACCCTGCCGGAGGATATGGCCGGGGCGCAGATCGGCAGCTCCACCGGCAGGCTCGCCAGCCGCAGGACTTACAGCGACAGCGAAACCGGCCCGACCTACGCCGACGTCGTGCTCACCAACACCAAATACGGCGCGCTCGTCGATTCGGAGAAAGGGGTCTTGGATTCCGGGGCCACCCTCTCGGTCACCGAATCCACGATCACCCCCTCGGAGGAGGTCGGCGTGACCAACATCAACGGCTACAAAGTCGTCAAGGTCTACGAGGTCCGCCTGATGAAGGACGGCGACGAGATCGAGCCGAAGGGCGCCTTCGAGTTCGGCCTCGCGATCGACGCCGAGTATCAGAACGCCATCGTCGAGCTCGCCCTCGTCAAGGATAACGGCACGGTCGAGGCGTTCTCGACCCGACGTTCCGGGGGCATCGCCTATGTGGAGACGGACAGCCTCGGCCGCTTCGCGGTGACCGTGCCGGACGAGGAGACGGGGGGCGGGCAAAACAGGACCGCCCTGATCGCCGGAAGCGTGATCGCGGCCGGCATCGCCGCGGGCGGCGGCACGCTGCTCTTCCTGCAGTCCAAGAAGAAAAAGCAAAACCCGGGCGGCCCGGCGGAATGAGCCGGCGGGAGAACGTATTGGATGGCCGCGGGGCCTGTTGATAGAAGCGACTGAGGACCGAATTCCATAAAGAAAGCAGGATGACGATGCAAAACCGTAAATATTTCCCTTTTGAGCGTAACCGGTACTATTTCGGCAAGCTGTTGACGGCGAAGGATTTTGAGTCGGAACAGCGCTATTACAACGACAAGCGCAGGTTTGTCAACCGCGTGACGGGTTCCAACGGCATCGCCGCGGGCCTCGGCGTGATCATGGCGGACGACGTCTCCATCATTCTTCAGGCGGGCTGCGCGTTCGACGCGTCCGGCCGCGAGATCGTCGTCGGCCAGACGCAGGTCATCAAGCTTTCCACCATCGAGGGCTACGGCCAGCTCGCCACCTCCGCCGCCTGCCTCGGCGTCGTCTACGACGAGCAGCCGGTGGACGAGGTCTACTCCGTGATGAGCGAGGAGGACTCCGGCGTCCAGCACAACAAGATCCGGGAGAGCTATAAGCTCGTGCTGCTCGACGAGGACGTCGTCGCGAAGATCCCGTCCCCGCTCGACGATTTTGTCGCGCGGCAGGCGATCTTCTCCGACAGCGAGGTCGAGATCGCCCAGTACACGCCCAAGATCCTGCCGCAGGGCTGCGACGTGGTGATCCGCACCGAGATCCGCCGTCTCGCCGCGGGGAGCGGCGACTACTCCTTCACCTACAACCTCGAGACGCCGGGCTTCAAGGCCAAGGACGGCCGGGCCGCGGCCGAGGTGACCGTCAACAACCTGCGCCTCGCGTGCGGCGAAAGCAGGTTCGTTGAGACGAAACTGATCCCGGATTCCTATCTCTGGGGCGGCAGCGGCAGCGTTACGCTCACGATGTCGGGCTTTGCCATCCGGAAGAATCAGGAATCCTTCACGCTCAAGCAGAAGGCGGAGGCGCAGCTCAAGCCGGTTTCCGCCGAGCTTGCCCCGTATTACATCCGGAATTATTACAGCAAGGCCATGGATAAATCGCTCGGCGAGAGCTACGACGAGCGCCTCTGGATCGCCAGGATCGACCTGATCCGCCAAAATAACCAGATCATCATCGACCGCGTCTCGCCGTCGCTGTTCGGCCAGTATTATTACAACGCGCAGCAGTTGATGGACCTCTCCCGCCTCTCGGAATTCTTCCCGAAGGCAGGCGGGGCGGTCCCGGCGGCGCCGGCCGCCTATGCCGCCGGCGCCGAGCCCGTGCGGTTCGCGCCCTCGGCCGACCAGCCGGACGCGGCGAAGCTCACCTCCTGCGGCGTGTTCGATTTCCCGCTGGGCCTCGGATATACGCCGCATGAGCCGATCTTCTCCGAGGAGGTCATGCATGGGCTGGGCAAAGGCCCGGTCTATGTGGATATCGGCCTTGAGTTCCTCCGCGCGGGGGAGGCCGAGACTTCGAGCGAGATCATCCTCGGCGACGCCGGGATCTTTGCCGGAGACACAGCGGATGAGGACCGGCTCTATAACATCGACGCCGCGGTCAAGGTGCTGCCCGAGCGCGGGACCTTTGTCGTCGGCATCCGCCCGAACGAGGCCTCCGACCTCATCAGCCTGCGCATCCGGTGGTACGCCTTCAAGCTGACCGAGGTCAACCAGAAGATCAAGCCGAAGCACGAGGGTGAAAAGATGATTATGATCCATCCGGACACCTTCGTCCTCCAGCCGAAGGCCACCGCGCACCTCGCGCCGATCTTCATCAACATGCCGACGGAGGCCTGCTCCTATAAAGTGCTCGACGCCGAGGGCGGCAGCATCGACAACAACGGCGTCTACACCGCGCCGAGCAGGGAGGGCGTCTACGAGATCCGCATCGAGGCGCTCAGCGACCCGAGCATCTATACGCACGCGTTCGCGATCGTCTCTCAAAAAAAGCGCGAGGTCCCGGAGCTGGACGTCTCGAAAATCAAGGTCTGATCCCGCCGGGGAAAGGGAACCGGAAGCCCGAAATCTCTCTCAGATAGGTGGGGACGAGTTTGATTGAAGCGCTGAATATGAAGCTGGAGCCGATCCGCTCCGTCCTGAAGAACGAGGTGAACGAGATCGCGGTCTGTCAGGACATGAATCGCCCGACCGACGTTTTCTACACGCTGGTTTCGGTCTATTCCCCGTCGGTGCGCAAAAAGATCGCCGAAAAGATCGGCGCGGAGGGGCTGTTCGCCAGCAACAGCGATTTTCTCGGCGCGTTCAGCAGAAAAGACGCCTACTGCATGGTGTTCCTCTACCGCGGCGAGAACCGCCTCTCCACCCACGAGGACCTCTATTCCAAAAACTTCGCGCACGAGAAACAGATGGCCGAAAACCTCTTGGTCGCCTGCGCGGAGACGCAGGCCTCCGCCTCGGTGGGCATCCTGCTGCTCGACGAGCGCAACATCAACGTCGAGCGCGACCGCTCGGTCTATTTCAACTACTTTCTGGATTTTAAGGACTGGGACCCCGCCGCGGACGATTCGCGCTTCTACCACGCGCTCGGCGAGCGGATTTTCTCGATGCTCGCGCGGAAATTTAGGCAAAAATTCGGCGAGGACGTGAGCGCCTACCCGAGCGAGATTCAGGTCTTTTATAAAAAGACGGAGAACCGGGATTTCCGCAATTACGCCTCGATGCTCGCCTTTGTCAAGGGCCTGCCGGACGAGCCGCGCGAGCTGCTGACCGGCTGGCGGAAATTTGTCGAGCGGCTCAAGGATTTCTATTTCTGGTGCAAAGACCACTCCACCACGATCTTTATCGTCGGCATCGTGGCCATCACCCTGTTCTACCTGTTTTATCAGATCTACATCCGATGGGATGCCAACCGATCAAAACTGGACAACACGTCCTACGCCGGGATGGAGACCGTCGGCAGCGTGTTTTTCGGCGACGAAGAGATTTGACCGCGGGAGGAAAATGAAATGAGTCATGCAACAAAAGTCATGCTGGTGCTCGCGGGTACGCTCGCCCTGATCGCCGCGGTGCTCCTCAACTTTGTCTTTGTCTCTTACGACGTCACCGATATCGCGGACCTCGCCTACGCGGGGAACGGGGTCTCCGTGCTCACGGAGTACGACGCCAGCCGCGTGGTCATGAGCACGCTCGACGAGAAAGGCATCCGAAAGCATACGGTCCGCTTCTCCCGCGAGGAGGACGGCTGCGCCGTCTCCGTCCTCGACACCGCCGCGGACGCGAGCGGCAACGTCTACGTGCTCAAAAAGATGAGCGACCGGATGACCGGGGATGAAAAATACCAGCAGCTCGATATCTACGACATGTCGAAATGGTTCTGGAAGCGCGTCCAGAGCGTGCTGCTCGACGACGCCGCGGTGGATTACCGCTGGCTGCATCTCTCAAGCACGCTGACGCTGATGGGCGCGACCAAGGACGGGGGCACTCTCCAGCGCGTCTCCTTCGACCTCGAGGATATCCTCACCGAGAAATCCGTCAAGATCAAAAACAGCTGGACCTACCAGATCGACCGGGGCGAGGGCATCTACGCCGCGGTCCCGGCCGGGGCCTCCGCCGCCTATCTCACGAAATCCGGCAAAATCTTCTGCGCGGCCGAGGGCGCCGAGGCCTATGAGGTCTACCCCAACCGCGACCTCGACACGCTGATCTATCCGCTCTATCTCGCGGCGCAGGACGGCGACAACGTCTATTTCGGCGAGGCGGTGAGCGGCGACATGACGACGCTCGCGCTCGCCGCGGGCGCGACCGAGATCCTGCGCACCGGCAAGGAGATCCTCTCCGGCGTGAGCCAATACGCCACCGGCGACATTATCGCGATCTCCATGAAGGACGAAAACAACTTCTTCGCCGCGGTGCCGAGCGTCGACGGCGACAAATTCGATCTGATCTTTGCACAGGAGGGCCGCATCTCCGTGATCCCGGAGGTCCGGCCGTCCCTGTTCATCCATATCGTCACCTTTGCGGGGACGGCGGCCGGCGTCTGCCTCGCCGTGTTTCTCGCGATCGGCATCCTGCGCTCCCTGATCGGGACCGTCTTCAACAACCGGGCCCTCTTGGTCAAGCTCCTGTTCGCGACGCTGCCGCTGATGCTCGCGGCGCTGCTGGTCTTCGGCGGGGTCTCCTATTACAACTACAGGGATTCCATCTACGGCACGCTCGAGAAGAAGGTCGAGGACGAGGGCAACCTGCTGACCGCGCTCTTCGGCACCGAGAGCTTCGAGGAGATCGAGTACCCGTTCGACTATTCGGGCGAGGCCTACCAGTATCTCTTGCAGCAGATCGACACGCGCGACATCTACGCCCGCTCCGCCTATTATGAAAATGGCAGGCTCTATACCGGCGTCGACCACGATCTGCCCTGCTATTATCCGTTCGAGATCGGCCTCAACATCGACGCGATCAACCTCTATCATAAAGCGGCCTACACCGGCGTCGCGCAGATGGCGAGGCTCAGCGACGAAAACGGCGTCCGCATCGCCTGCGTCACGCCGATCGGCGGCACGGCGGGGGACACGGTCTTCCTCTTTGAGACCGGCATTCAGGTCGCGAACGCCGAGAGCTACACCGGCGCGTTCCTGCGCACCTTCGTGGTCGGCTCGGTGATCTTCACGTTCGCCGTCAGCGTCATCCTGACGATCAGCTTCATGCGCCTTTTAAGCCCGCTCAACCGGGTCAAGGAGGGCCTCGAGGAGTTCGCGAAAGGGAACCGCGCCTTCCGCCTGCAAAACAGCGCCACCGACGAGCTTTCCGACATCATCCGCGTCTTCAACATGATGGCGAACGACATCGACGCCCAGCTCTTCAATTTACAGAAATTAAGCGATACTTACTATAAATTCATCCCGCAGCGGGTCTTCAACCTGCTCGGGAAGGACAATCTCTCCGACGTCGAGCTCGGCAGCAGCGTCGAGCGGGAGTTTGACGTGCTGACCGTCAGCCTGAGCCTCGAAGGGGGGACCTACTCCTCCGCCCAGACGCAGGAGCTGACGAACCGCTTCTTCAATATCGTCAACGAGACCTGCGACGAGAACGGCGGCGTCCTGATGGCGGACAGCGCGAACCTGCGCCGCCTGCGCGTCATCTGCCCGGAGGGCCCGGAGAACGCGGTTGTCACCGCGCTCTCGGCGCTCGCCCGGATCGACGCGAGCAACGCGAGGAATCTCGTGCAAAACCGGCTCGACGCGCTGTTTGTGCTCCACCGCGCGGGGGTCTATTACGGCATCTGCGGCGATGAAAAGCGCCTGATCCCGACGACCGTCTCCGAGGAGCTCGATTTCATCACGGCGCACGAGGACGTCTTCCGCGAGCTCTCCTCCCGGATGATCGTGACCTCCGCCGCCTACGGCGGCATCGACGCCGCCCATTATTTCAACCGCTTCATCGGCTACCCGGCCGAGATCTTCTCCGAGCGCTTCGGCCTCTACGATTTCTACGACTGCTGCTCGCCGGAGGTCACCCGCCGCATCAACGAGACGCGGGACACCTTCGACAAGGCCGTGGAGCTCTACCACAAGGACCGCTATTACGACGCGAAAAACCTCTTCGCCGCCGTGCTGCGCGAGAATCCGTACGACAACGTCACAAGGCATTACATCTTTAGCTGCGAAAAGAAACTCGCGGAGTAACGATCTTCTGAGGAAAGGGGGTGCCGCCCGTGTTTAAGCTTCTGGCGTCGGCGTTCAAGCGCCTGACCACCGCGATGACCGCGCCGTTCCAGACGCTGTGGATCAAGATCCAGCGCCTGTTCAACGTCAACGTCATCACGGCGAAGTTTGTCGCCCCGCTGACCAAGAAGATCAAATCCCTGATCGTGCTGCGGCCGGATTCGTGGAAGGATTACTACAAATTCGGCAGGGTCTACGTCTACAAGAAGCTGTTCCTGTTGCTGATCGTCGGCGTCTGCGCGGTCGTCTTCATCGTGTGCAAAAATTATCTGCCCAAGGTCGAGCGGGCCGAGGCCGCGGAGGCCGTCGTCACCGACGTCACCTACGATTACGACGACATGGACCTTCAGAATTTTACCGGCGCGGCCAACATCCGGGCGGCGGACGGCAAAATCTGCTACACCGGCGACGTCGCAAACGGCGCGGCGACCGGAAACGGCATCCTCTACGACCGCAAGGGCAGGCTCGTCTACAACGGCGCGTTCCTTAACAACGAATACAGCGGCCCCGGGACCGAGTACTATCCCTCCGGCAAAATCAAGTACAGCGGGGAGTTTTTATCGAACCGCTACGGCGGCGAGGGGAAATTTTACGACGAGGACGGCGGGCTTGTCTATTCCGGCACGTTCGCGGACGGCCTTTACAGCGGCGCGGGGCAGGAATACGACGGAAACAGCCTGATGATCTATGACGGCGGCTTTCTCGCCGGGCTCTATCACGGGACGGGCGTCAGCTATTACGGCAGCGGCCTCGTGAAGTATCAGGGAGAATTTTTCCAGGGGCTGCCGCAGGGCTTCGGGAGCCTTTACAGCGCCTCCGGCAAGCTTCTCTACGCGGGCTCCATGTATCGAGGAGAAATCAACTACGCCTCGCTCGTCCACGCGACGCTTGCGGACATCGAGACGATGTTCGCCGAGACCCCGGTCATCTATTACTGCGGGAACGAGTGCGTCTACGTCTATTCGGAGGCGAAAACCGCCCTCGCGCTCAACTGCTCGGTCAAAATGTACGAGCGGGACAACACGGCGCCCGGGACGGAGGATTCCTCGAGCTATTTCTTCCTCCCCGGGGAGACCTACGAGGCCTATCAGGGGCAGGAGCCGATCGGCGAGCCGATCGAGATCGGCCGGGTGAGCGCGGGCGCGCTCGACCTCGCCGTGGGCAAGCAGCTTATATACGAAGGAGAGGCCGCCGACCCGGCGCCCGCAGGCGCGCTCGACCTCGCCGCGATGTACCGCCTGCTCGGAACCTCTTCCAAAAAAGAACCGGCCGTTACGCTCGCGCCCGCGAGTTCCGGCTGGACCGCCGCCTTTGCCGACACCGCCGTGATCGGGGAATCTTCCTCGGGCCAGACCGTGGAGCCGGGCTCCTCGCAGGAGCAAAGCTCGGGAAACTCCCTGCCGGACTTCGTCGAAAAGACCTTTGTCCTCTATTACGAAGTGGACAGCGGCGTCTGGCAGTCGGAGGACGAGCTCGACAAGACGCTCGTGCAGGTGAGCTCGGTGATCGCGTTTGGCGGCGCGGAGCCCTCGGTCCCGGCGGACGCGAAGGAATACGACAGCTCCGAGGCGCCCTCGCTCTCCGACTGCGTCGCGATCGAGATGATCCGCGCCGGGAAGCCGACCGCCTTCTCGAACATCACCTACGAGGCGGACCGGCAGATGCGCCTGCGGGTCGAGGTTTCGAGCATCAACTACGCGGGCTTGATCGTGCGCAAGGAATGTGTCGCCGACGAGCTGACCTATCTCAAATGCTACCAATTCGGCGACGCGGAGACGCTGATGTACGTCATCATCCGGTAGAAAGGGGAACGGGAAATGGCCGATTTTTCGATTATTGCCGATATGAGCGAAGCCGTGCTCAAAAAGTTGCGGGAGGCGCTCTGCCCCGAGGCGATGCAGTCGCCGGAGGCCATCCAGATCGCCGCGCCGACCGATAAAAACGGCGATTTCCAGCTTGGGATATTTCTTTACGATATCCGCGAGATGGGCGAGTACCGCTCCTCCACGCCGATCCGCAACGCGGACGGCACCAAGACGCTTCCCCCGAAGCCGCTGTCGCTTTTCTATATGCTCTTCCTCAACAGCCGCGCTCAGGTCGCCTCGGGCGCGCAGGCGGAGCAGCGCATCCTCGGGCGGGCCATTCAGGCCTTCTCCGACGAGCCCCTGATGAACGTGGCCGCCGCGCACGCCTCCGCTTACCCGGAGGACGAGGATGCGGGCATCACGTTCCTCAACCTGAGCTTTGAAGATAAGACGAAGGTCTGGCAGGGCCTCTCCACCCCGTATCAGGCGGCCCTGTATTTCAGCGTCTCGCCGGTGCTGATCTCGAGCCGCAAAGTCACGCCGTTCGCCCGCGTCGTCGCCGCCGAGACCGAGATCGACCAGATCAGCAAATGAAAAAGGCCGCGCGCCGCGCCTCTTGGGGCGCGGGGATGAAAATCGTATAGAGGACGGCCTCGCGTCCTCGCGGACCCGGCCGCGCCTCTTGGGGCGCGGGGAGAAAAACGGTTCTTCACGACCGTAACCTTTAAATGGGGACCGGACGTTGCGCCCCCCGCGGGGAGAAAACCATGGAAAGAGGGTGATCCATTGAACGTCAAAAACCTGCTGAGCTTCGCGCTGCTCTTGGAGGACGAGTTCTCCGGCAGGACGGTTGCCGATCAGGGCTGCGGCTTCGCGGTCAACGGCAAGCGCGCGGTCCCGATGCTCAAGCCGGACGGCTTCTATGTCTTTACCGGCGTCGACGCCGAGACATACGATGTGACCGCGAGCTGCGCGGGCTATCAGCCGAGGCGCGTCCGGTTTGAGCGCGCCGAGCTCAAGGCGTTGGGCTGGTATGTCACCGTGAGGCTGTTTCGCCGCCCGGGAAGCTATTACCCGGACAGCGACTGGCTCACCGGATCGGGGCATGTCCCCGGTTCGATACTCTATTTGCCTGCTCCGGAAACCCTGTCTTTTACCGTCCGCTCCGTGGAAGCGGAGGAGGGCGGCGTGACAAAAATAGGGCTTCTTGGTTATAGTGTCAGGAATCTTGCCGGGCTCCGGTTCTGCGTCGGAAGCAAAAAGACCTTTGAAACCTTCGTGATCCGCAAAAAGATCGGGGAAGGTCTCTACAAGATCGACAGAGGGCTTTTGTTTCCGCACAGGGAGGGGGAGCCGGTGGCAAGGGTCTTCACCGCGGTCAGCGGCGAGGATGGTACGTTTTCTATGCCGGTGGAGGCCGGCTTTGTATGCAAAGACCCCGCAAAAATTCTGGAAGGTAAGGAGCTGAAATAGCCATGGGCATGCTGATTTGCAACGGCGCGATGCTTCAATGCAGTTTCGGTGCCGCCCCATCGACGCTGATGGTCCTTCCTGCCAACAAGGTGCTCACGGGAACGCCGACGGCCAACATCATGGACAACAAACCGATGGTCAACATCATGCCTTTCGGGATGTGCTCCAGTATGGCGAATCCGACGGTGGCTTCCGCGACGGCGGCGGCGTTGGGCGTGCTTACCCCGATGCCCTGTATACCTGCAACTGCAGCGCCGTGGGCGCCGGGCGTTCCCAAAGTATTGATCGGGTCAATGCCGGCGGCAGACGATACCTGCAAACTGATGTGCAACTGGGGCGGTGTCATTCAGGTCACCAATCCGGGGCAGACGAAAGCTCAAACGTAAGCAAAAAAAAATGACAAAGGAGGAGCGGCCTGAAACTGAGAAATCAGGCCCAAGCAAACTATGGCAGAGTATCTTTCCCCGGGCGTCTATGTGGAAGAATTTGAATCCGGCATGAGAGGCATGGAGGGTGTCTCCACGAGCACCGCGGGCTTTGTCGGCATGGCGGAGAAGGGCGCCGTCGCGGGCACCCCGGAATTCATCACGAGCTTTTCGGAATACCGCAGGAAATTCGGCGGCTATCTCTCCGAAAACACCCATGGCGGCAACCGCTTCCTTCCCTACGCGGTCGAGTCCTTCTTTAACAACGGCGGTTCCCGCGCCTACATCATGCGCGTCGCCCCGGAGGACGCGAAAGCCGCTTCCGCCGCGGTGAGCTCGCTCGTTATCACCGCCAAGAACCCCGGCAAATGGGGCAATAACATCAAAGTGAAAGTCCACGCCTCCGGCAAAGGCAAGACGCAGCTCGTGAAGGCGGAGACCGACGCGATCACCGCCACCACGGTCTACACCGCGAAGAACGCCTCTTTCTTTGAGGCCGGGGACGTCGTCGCGCTGATCGACGGCGACCAGACCGCCGGCTACAACCGCGTCGCGAAGGTGCAGGGCAACGCCATCACCTTTGAAAACGAGATCGAGGGCGATTTCGTCGACGCGAATCTGGTCCCGACCAAGGTGATCGCGGCCTGCAACGTGGATTTCGACATCCTGTGCGACGACGAGGTCGAGCAGTTTGCCGGCGTCTCGCTCAACATCGCCTCCGCCGATTACATCGGCTCCAAGCTCGGAAAATCCGCGCTGATCGACGTGGAGATCCAGCCGGTCGACGAGATCTGCCCGCCGATGCTCGCGATCGCGGGCGACGCCGAGGCGAAATCCGCCTCCTTCTCTCTCGCCGGCGGCTTCGACGGCGACTGCAAGAAGCAAAACGACGGCGCCTACATCGGCGGCGGCGACGCGCCGGGCAAACGCACCGGCCTCGCGGCCTTCGAGGAGATCACCAACGTCTCGATCATGGCCATCCCGGGTATCACGTCCCCGGCCGTCCAGCTCGCGCTGGTCTCCCACTGCTCGCTGCTCGCCTCCCGTTTCGCCGTGCTCGATATGCCGCTCGACGCCGTCAAGCCGGCCGATCTGCTCAAGCACCGCGAGGTCGTCGATTCCGACTACGCCGCCATGTACGCGCCGTGGCTCCAGGTCTACGATATGGCCGCGAAGAAACCGGCCTATATCCCGCCCTCCGGCGCGGTGATCGGCATCTACGCCCGCAGCGACCAGACCCGCGGCGTCCATAAGGCCCCGGCCAACGAGGTCGTCAACAACTGCCTCGGCCTCTCCTGCCTCTATAACAAGGGCGAGCAGGATGTCCTCAACCCGGCCGGCGTCAACCTGATCCGCGCGCTTCCGGGGCAGGGCATCCGCGTCTGGGGCGGCAGGACCTGCACCTCCAGCAGCCTCTGGAAATACGTCAACGTCCGCAGGCTCTTCATCTACCTCGAAGAGACCATCAAATCTCAGACCAACTGGGCCGTCTTTGAGCCGAACGACGAGGTCCTGTGGCTCAGGGTCCAGCGCACCATTACGTCCTTCCTGCGCGATATGTACCGCTCCGGCGCTCTGGTCGGCTCCACCGAGGACGAGGCCTTCTTCGTCAACATCGGCCACGACACCATGACCCAGTCCGACATCCTCAACGGCCGCCTGATCTGCGTGATCGGCGTGGCCCCGAGCCGTCCGGCCGAGTTCGTGATCTTCCGGATCACCCAGTACATGAAGGAGTAATCTTATTTCCGAACCAGAACCCCGGCAATCGGATCTCAGTCATATAAGAATTACGAAAGGAAGGGCCTAAATCATGGCTAATACGTATCCTTACAAAAAGTTTAATTACCGCCTCGAGATCGACGCAGTCGACGTGGCGGCATTCTCCGAGGTTTCCGGCTTCGACGCGTCGGTCGACGTCATCGAGTACAGAGAGGGAACCGAGGCGATCAACAGCCCGCGCAAGATGCCCGGCCTCACCAAGTACGGCAACGTCACGCTCAAGTGGGGCATGTCCGAGAACATGAGCTTCTACGAGTGGGTCACCGGCATCAGCGACGGCACCAAGACCAACGAGGACCGCGCCTGCTCCGTCACGATCTACCTTCAGGACGACGCCCACAACGACATCGCGAGCTGGGAGCTCATCAACGCCTGGCCGAGCAAATACACCGCGCCGGACTTCAACGCCACCTCCTCCGAGGTCGCGTTCGAGAGCGTAGAGATCGTCTACGAGGAGATGCACCGTCTCCAGTAACCCGCTTTTTCCGCGGAGAGCGCCGCAAAGCGCCCTCCGCGGGCGCCCGTTTCCGATTCGGAGGAGGCCTCCTCCGAATCGGAAACGGCCGGATTGTTTCGTCCGGCGGAAATTTGGTCCGCCGGGACGGGAACCGGCCGGATGGAATTTTCTTTAAGCTCTTATCCGTAACTTTCAGGAGGAACGTAACATGGAGGAACTATTTGCCACCGAGTACGAATTTGACCTGCCAAGGGGCTACCTTGACGCCGGCGGCGCGCTGCACCGGCACGGCGTGATGCGCCTTGCGACCGCGGCGGATGAGATCATCCCGCTGCGCGACCCGCGGGTGGTTCAGAATCCGGGCTATCTCACCGTGATCCTGCTCGCGCGGGTGATCACACAGCTCGGGGATCTGCCGCGCATCGACTGCAAGGTGATCGAGAAGCTCTATTCTTCCGACCTCGCCTTTCTCCAGAGCATGTATCAGCGCGTCAACGCGGTCGAGCCCATCGTCGAGGAGTTCGCCTGCCCGGAGTGCGGACATAAGTTCCGTCAGGAAGTAAATTTTACTATAGCGGAATAGCGGTCTACCCGGAGGAGGAGCTTTATAAGGAGATGAGCTTCCTCTCCTACTATAATCATTGGGATTATGAGACCGTTATGACGCTGAACCACAGAACGCGCAGGCGCTTCTGCGCGGAGATCTCCGCCATCCATAAACAGCTCAACAATGCCCCGAAAAACGTTTTTGAGGTATAGGAGATGGGGACATGAGTGTCACAGACATGATCTACAAATCGAAGCCAGACCTTGAGATCGGCTACAATTTCACGGTCTATTTCGACGCGTTCAAATTCGGCTTTGCCAAGGTTTCCAACATCGAGGATTCCGTGGAGACGGACACCCTTGTGGAGGGCGGCGTCAACGACCGGGTCTATTCGCTGCGCAGGCCCGTCACCTCGGAGCGCGTCATGGTGTTCGAGCGGGGCCGTGGCTCCCGGGGCGCGCTCACGGTCCTCACGGAGCGAAACCTCAAGCCCGGCAAGCGCGTCACCTGCGACACGCTGATCCTCGTCCACGACCAAAACGGCAAGCACGTGCGCGACGTCTTCGCGCTGAGCGGCTGCTACGTAAAATCATGGAAGCTCTCCGATTTTGACGCCCGCAGCAGCGACGCCCTGATCGAGACCTTCGAGATCGCCTACGAAAAGGCGGA
>CAZAAR010000009.1:9829-41581 GCA_964483415.1 uncultured Oscillospiraceae bacterium | reverse complement strand
TTTCCGTCCCCGGGGCCGGTTTTTTGAAGCCGCAGCAGCACAAAAGGATCTGTCTCGCGCCCGGTTTTCCGCCGGGGATCTCCCGGGCGGCCAAGAAGCGGGGGGCGGCTCCTGCCCGCGATCCTTTTCACCCCGTTCAGTTCCGTACAATCAAAAAGCCGAGAGATGGGAAACGTTTCCCATCTCTCGGCTTTTTTCGTTGTCGCAGCGCGGTTTTATGGGCGCGCGCCGATCCGGAGGCCAAAAACCTTTTTTCCGCCGGCCGGCCGGAACGCGGCCCTTAAATATCAATCGGGATTTTTTGCGGATTCGCTATTTCCCGGCCGCCCGCCGGCCGGGGCGGGGCCCCCGGTCATCCGATCAGCAGTTGCAGCAAAAGCCCGGACAGGGCGGAGACCGCGAACAGCAGCGCCGTGATGTGCAGGCACTCCTTACGGTCGCGGTCGGTGCGGAAGAGCACCAGCAGGCCGAGCCCCGCGCCGGACGAGAGCCCCGCCATCGCGGCGCCGAAGCTCAGCGTGCCCTGCGCGTAAAGCTCGGCGATCACAACCGAGGCGGCGCAGTTCGGGATCAGCCCGATCAGCGCGGAGAGCACCGGCTGGAGCAGGCTGCCGCTCATCAGGAGCCCGCCGAGTTTCTCCGGGCCGATCAGCTCGATCAGCAGGTTGAGGGAGAACATCACGGCCAGCAGAAACCCGAAGATTTGCAGCGTATGCAAGACCGCGGAGACCAGAATGCCGCCCTCGCCCTCGGTGTGGCAGCGGCAGTGCTCCTCCCGGACGGCCTCAATGTCCTTTTGCGGGGCCTTCAGGACCCCGCTGAAATCGACGGCGAGCCCGGTCACGGTGGCGAGGACGATCTTCGCGAGCAGCAGGGGCAGGATCTTTCCGGAGCTCTCCGGGTGGGAGAGCAGCACCGGCACGGCCTCGTCGCTCGTGGAGATGAAGACGGCGAGCAAGGTGCCGGGCGTGATCAGGCGGTTCGCGTAGAGGTTCGCCGCCGCGACGGAGAAGCCGCACTGCGGCACGCATCCGAGCACCGCGCCGGCGAGCGCGCCCGCCTTTCCGAATTTTTGCAGGGAGGCCACGAACTTTTCACCGGCCCGATGCTCCAAAAATTCGATCAGCAGGTACGCGCCGAACAGGAACGGCAGCATTTTGAGGCCGTCTACGACGGTATCGAGCAGGAGGTCGAGCAGGGTTTCCAGCATCAGAGTATGCCTCTTTTCATAAGAATTCAGGGAACAAAAACTTATTATGATATATGAATGAAACTTTGTCAATAGCTATCGCAAAAAATAAAAGAAATAGCATAAAAAACACATTTCGCTTTGTGAAAAATAGCTTAAAATATTCATATATGAATCCCTGTTCACAGGTTCATTTTATCTTATTTTCCAGTGCGCGGGCCGGGGGATCCGGAGTCCCTGCCGAACGCACGCGGCATCGGTTTTGTGGCGCTCGTTTTACTCGCGCCGCCCGGCGCGGAGGCCCGCCGCCCCCGGCGTGGACAACCATAAATCGCCGTCAGATTGCCCGAAAACAAATTTCCATTTCGTTTTCTCCCTGCCGCGACGCTTCTTTGTCAATTCGCCCACCTTTCGCGAATAGGATTTATCAAAGCCGAAAGGGGGGGCTATGATGGATGTGTCTGGAAAACGGAAAAAGAAATGGAAGCTCGCGCTGGCGGTGACGGGCGCCGCGCTCGTCATCTTCCTCGCGCTGGGGATTTTTGTGTATAAAGCGGTGGCGGAAGGCGGCCCGCGCCTTCCGATCTATTCGGTGGAGACCGACGAGAACAAAGTGGCCGTCACGGTCAACTGCGCGTGGGGGGACGCCGATATCCCGGAGCTGCTGGAGCTGTTCGACGAGTACGACGTGGAGGCGACCTTTTTTATTCTCGGCCAATGGGCCGAAAAATACCCGGATTCCACGCGGGCGATCGCCGAGGCCGGCCATGAGATCGGCTCGCACAGCAACACCCACCCGAACATGACGGGCATCGGGGAGGGCAGGATCCGGGAGGAGCTGGACCGCTCGGCGGAGCACATCGAGAGGGCCTGCGGCATCAAACCGGTGCTGTTCCGCGCGCCGTCCGGCTCCTACGACAACCAACTGATCGACGTGGCGGCGAAGCTCGGCTACCGGACGATCCAGTGGGACGTCGACAGCCGTGACTGGCAAAACCCAACCTCGGAGGAGATGGCGGAGAACGTGCTCTCGGCGGTGCGTCCGGGCAGCATCCTGCTGTTCCACTCCGGCGCGAAGAACACGCCGGCGGCCCTCGCGCTGATCCTGCGGGGGCTTACCGATCGGGGCTGCGAATTCGTCAGGGTCTCGGATCTGATCTATCAAAAGGAGTATTCGATCGACACCACCGGCCGTCAGGTGAGCCTTGCCAAAGGGGACGCGGCGGGCTGATTTTGGATTGTTTACAAAATAGCGCTTTTCCAAAAGCAAAAACGCGTGTATACTCGTTCTCGGAAGGATCCTTGTCCTCAGACACGGCCGGGGAGGTCCCGGCTCACGGGTGGATTTCTTTCAGTGGCGGCGTACGCGCGTTTTTGCCGGCGCTTTCCGGCTGCCGGGAGGCATACGCCGAGGCGGTGGACGCCATCCTGCCCGACCGGATCGCGGCATATAAAAAAGCGGTTGCGGAGGCCCGCGCGGCAGAGGGCTGACGCGGGACCGTTTTTACGGGCGGCGGCGGCCGTCTTTTTTCATGCAAGTTTTCGGCGGCGGGCTTTCGCCTTGAAGAGATCCGCCCGGGCAAGAGGCCCGGCGCTTTCCGGCCATGAAAGAATGAATAGAAATACCGCATTTATTGCACCTTGATGCAAAAATTACCGGATTTTAGCCTAAAATCCGAGAGGCCCCCTTGATTTTTGCAGGAAGAAGCGATATTATGAATCACAGAACAGACGAATGGGAGGCGCATTTGAAATGGCGAAAGACCTGCTCCACCGCATTTCCGAGAGGATGCATGAATTTTCCAAGGGCCAGAAGCGCATCGGCAATTTTATTCTGGAACACTATGACAAAGCGGCTTTTATGACCGCGGCGCGGCTCGGCGAGGCCGTCGGCGTCAGCGAATCCACGGTCGTGCGGTTCGCGTCGGAGCTCGGCTACGACGGCTACCCGGAGCTTCAGCGCGCCCTGCAGGAGATGATCCGCAACCGCCTGACCACCGTCCAGCGCATCGAGATCACCAGCGACCGCATGAGCAGCTCCGACGTGCTGGTCAAGGTGCTCAACATGGATATCGAAAAGATCAGGAGGACGCTTGAGGAGACCTCCGCCGAGGAGTTCAATAAGGTCGCGGACGCCATCGTCGCCGCGCGGCATATTTATATCCTCGGCGTGCGCAGCTCCGCGTCCCTCGCGGGCTTTCTGAGCTTTTATTTCTATAAAATTTTTGATAACATCCGCAACATCGCGACCAGCAGCACGAGCGAGGTCTTTGAGCAGATCATGAACATCGGCCCGGGCGACGTCTTCATCGGCATCACGTTCCCGCGGTACTCGCAGCGCACGGTGAAGGCCGCCAAATTCGCCAAAGATAACGGCGCCACCGTCATCGCGCTGACCGACAGCCCCACCGCGCCGATCGTCGCCTATGCGGACAACCTGCTGCTGGCGCGCAGCGATATGGCCTCCTTCGCCGATTCGCTGGTCGCGCCTCTTTCGCTGATCAACGCCCTGATCGTCGCGATCGGCAACCGCCGCAAAAGCGAGATCTCTCAAACATTCGCCCAGCTCGAGAGCATCTGGGAGGAATACGACGTCTACGCGAAAACCGACGACCGGGACCTCACCAATGCCTGAGTACGACGCGATCGTCGTCGGCGCGGGCGCGGCCGGGTGCGTCGCGGCGGGGTTCGCGGCGAGGCGCGGCCGGAGGATCCTCCTTTTGGAGCGGAACCCGCGGCCCGCGCGCAAGATCCTCGTCACGGGGAAGGGCCGCTGCAACCTGACGAACGCCTGCCCGCCGGAGGAGTTTCTGCGGCATGTGCGCGCGAACGCGCGCTTTCTGACCGGGGCGATCAGCCGGTTTCCGCCCTCGGCGGCGATGGAGCTGTTCGAGAGCCTCGGCGTTCCGCTCAAAACGGAGCGCGGCCGGCGCGTCTTCCCGGTTTCGGACCGGGCGATGGACGTCGCCGACGCGCTGCAAAGGCTGGCCCATGAAAGAAACGTCACCGTGGCCGAGGGACGCGCCGTCGCCCTGCGAATCGGGGACGGCGTGCTCGCCGGAGTCCGTACGGAGGACGGGGCGGTCTATTCCGCCCGGAACGTGCTCGTCGCGACCGGCGGCCTGACCTATCCGGCCACCGGCTCCAGCGGCGACGGCTACGATCTGGCGCGTCAGGCCGGCCATACGGTCACGGAACTGCGCCCCTCGCTGGTCGGCGTGCTCACCGGGGAGGATTTCTCCGCGCTCGAGGGGCTCTCGCTAAAAAATGTGAAGCTCACCCTATTTTTAAAGGATAAAAAGAAACCGATTTACGCTGAGGACGGCGAGATGCTGTTCACCCGCTCTGGAGTATCCGGCCCGCTCGTGCTCACGGCCTCCGCCTGCATGAAGGAGCCGTGCCCGGCGTACCGCATGGAGATCGACTGGAAGCCCGGCCTCTCCGCGGAGGAGCTCGACCGGCGGGTCCTGCGGGATTTTTCGGAGCGGCAAAACCGGGATTTCGCCAACGCCCTGGACGCCCTGCTGCCGTCGGCGGCCGCGCCCTTTGTGGCCGCGCAGAGCGGGATTCCGGGCGATTTAAAGGTCCACCAGATCACGAAGGAGCAGCGCATGGCGCTGGTCGCGGCGATGAAGGCTTTCCGGGTCACGCCCAAGGCGCTCGACCGGATCGAGGGCGCCGTGGTGACCTCGGGCGGCGTCTCGGTCAAAGAAGTCAACCCAAAGACCATGGAGTCGAAGCTGCTGCCGGGGCTCTATTTTGCCGGCGAGGTGCTCGACGTGGACGCCGAGACCGGCGGCTACAATTTGCAGATCGCCTTCGCGACCGGCTTCTGCGCCGGAAGCGCCATTTAGATCGAAAAGAACGGCGCGCGTCGATTTTGATACAAAATCTTCGGGACCGCCTACGGAGGGTGGAATTTATGAAAAGGAGGGTATCGCTTCCTTATGGATACCCATTTTTCCCTGCCCGACGCGATGAGGCGTCCCATGACGCGCGAAGACCCTATCCCGCACATGCCGATTCGCCGGACGCTCCCAAAAGCGGTCGCGGCGGAAAGCCCCGGTCATCATTATCCCTGTGAGGGGAGACGGGGCCTGATTCAATCTGCCCGCCCCGGAATATCCGGTCGGGGCGCGGCCTCCCGCGGCGGGGAAACCGGAGGACGAAATCAAGTCAGAACGGATGACAAAAGGAAGGAACGATCCATGAAAGTTGCGATAGACGGCCCCGCCGGCGCGGGGAAGAGCTCGGTTGCGCGGGCGGTGGCGAATCGGCTGGGGTTTCTCTATGTGGACACCGGCGCGCTTTACCGCGCGGCGGCGCTCTACGCGATCCGCAGAGGCGTGGCCCCCGGCGACGCGGAGCATGTCTTGCCGCTCCTCACCGAGATGAGGCCGGAGCTTTGCTATAAAGAGGGCGAGCAGTGCGTCTTGCTGGACGGCGAGAACGTCTCCGCCCTGATCCGGACCGAGGAACTCTCCCTCGGCGCTTCGGCGATCTCGGCGATCCCGGAGGTGCGGGAATTTTTGTTCCAGCTGCAACGCGATATCGCGGAGCAAAACGACGTCGTGATGGACGGCCGGGACATCGGCACGGTGGTGCTGCCGGACGCGGAAGTGAAGATCTTTTTGACCGCCGAGCCGGAGATCCGCGCGAAGCGGCGGCTGCTGCAGCTCGCGGAGAAGGGCGTCCGGGCCGGGTATGACGAGGTGCTCGCGGACGTGAAGCGGCGGGACTGGAACGATTCCCACCGCGCGGCGGCCCCGCTCAAGATGGCGGACGGCGCCGTGTTGCTGGACAGCTCCTTTCTCAGCGAGAAAGAGACCGCCCTGCGCGTCGCCGAAATCGTAAAAAGGGCGGCGGATGCGAAATGATCAATTTTATCAAAAACGCGGTCTATGTGCTGGTTCACTGCTTTTTTCGCATGAAATACGAGGGGCTTGAAAATATCCCGGCGGGCGGGGGCTATCTCGTCTGCCCGAACCACCGGTCCAATTTGGACCCCTTTTTTATCGGCTGCCGGCTGCCGCTCGAGAGGGTGAAGTTTATGGCGAAGGCCGAGGCCCTGCGCTGGCCCGTCTTGGGCTGGATCATGAAGAAACTCGGTTGCTTCGGCGTCGAGCGCGGCAAGGGCGATATGGCCGCGATCGAGGCGGCGGCGGAGTTCGTGGGGAACGGGAGCATTCTGATGATCTTCCCGGAAGGCACCAGAAACCAAGGCGTGGGGATGGGTCCGTTTAAGACCGGGGCCGCCTTTATCGCCAAACACACCGGCGCGGGCGTCCTGCCCGTGGCGGTCGATTTCAAAGGAAAGCTGAAACTGTTCCAAAAAGTCACGATCCGCTTCGGGGCGCTCATCCCCGGCGGGGAGCTCGGCGGCTCGCTGCATAAGGCGTCCGGCGTGATCCGTGACCGGGTGGACGCGATGCTGGAGGCGGCGAAATGGAGCTGATCCTTGCAAAGAGCGCGGGCTTCTGTTTCGGCGTGAGGCGCGCGGTCGAGATGGCGGAGCGCTTCGCCGCGAGCGGCGAGCCCGCCGTGACGCTCGGCGAGCTGATCCATAATCCGGACGCGGTCGCCGAGCTCGCGAAAAGGGGCGTGCCGCCGGTCGCCTCGCCGCGGGCGTGCCCGCCCGGGGCCACGCTGATCCTGCGTTCCCACGGCGTTTCGCCGGAGGTGATGCGGCAGATCGAGGAACTGGGCATCCCGTACTGCGACGCCACCTGCCCGTTTGTCGCGAAGATCCACCGCCTTGCCGATCTGAGCACCGCCGCCGGGGACATCCTGCTCATCATGGGCGACCCCGAGCACGCCGAGACCAAAGGCGTCCTCGGTCACTGCGGCGGAAACGCTGTCGTGCTGAGGGATCTGGGGGAGCTGGAGGAATATGTGAAAAACGAGGCGCCTTTTGGCGAAAAAGGTCATACCCTGCTTTCTCAGACCACCTTTTTGAGCTCCGAATGGAAAAAATGCGAAGAATTTGCGGAAAAAGTCTATACAAATTTAAAAATATTTGATACAATATGCCATGATGCCCATACTAAACAAATGGAGGCGGAGCTTCTTTCCAAACGCTGCGACCGCATGATCATCGCGGGCGGGAAGCAGAGCTCCAATACCGCAAGACTTTACGAAACCTGTGCAGGGAATTGTCCTTCCGTCCTGGTGGAGGACCCCTCCGAGCTTCGGCGGATGGATTGGACAGGCAGTAAGGTGATAGGCGTCACTGCCGGTGCGTCAACTCCGCCCGGCATCATTAAGGAGGTTCTTGAAACAATGAGTGAGATTCTGGAAAACAAACCGGAAGAGGAAATGAGCTTTGCGGAGCTGCTTGACCAATCTTTTAAAAACGGCATCCACAACGGCGAAAAGGTCATCGGCAGAGTAGAAGGGTTTACCCCGATGAACGAGGTCATCATCAGCGTCGGGACCAAGCACACGGGCTACATCGCTCCGGAGGAACTGGGCGATGATCTGAGCGCCAAGCCGCAGGATATCGTCAAAGTCGGCGATGAGCTTCAGTTGATCGTACTCCACGTCGACGACAGAGAGGGCACCGTTTCCCTGTCCAAAAAGAAAATTGACGCCGAGCGGAATTTTCAAAAGGTAGCGGACGCCGCCGAATCCGAAGAGATTCTTGAAGGCGTCGTGGTCGAGGTCGTCAAGGGCGGCGTCATCGCCGTCACGGACGGCATCCGCGTGTTTATCCCCGCTTCTCAGGCTACCGCATCCCGCAACGAACCCCTTGAAGGTTTGCTGAAACAGAATGTCCGCTTCAGGATTCTTGAAGTCAACCCGGGCCGCAAACGCGCGATCGGTTCGATCCGCTCCGTCCTCTCCGAGGAGAGAAAGGCCCGCGAATCCGCGTTCTGGGAGGAGATCGAGCCCGGCAAGGTCTACACCGGCAAGGTCAAGTCTCTGACTTCCTACGGCGCGTTTGTCGATCTCGGCGGGGTCGACGGCATGGTCCACGTCTCCGAGCTGAGCTGGCTGCGGGTCGCCCATCCGTCCGACGTCGTCAAAGTCGGCGATTTTCTTGAAGTTTATGTCAAAGATGTCGATAAAGAGGCCAAAAAGATTTCTCTGGGCTACAAAAAGCCGGAGAACAACCCGTGGGAGATCCTCAAGAGGGATTACCCGGTCGGCACGATCTGCACCGTGAAGGTCGTCTCCATGACCGCCTTCGGCGCCTTCGCGCAGGTCATCCCGGGCATCGACGGCCTGATCCATATCTCACAGATCTCCTATGACCGCATCGCGAAGCCGCAGGATGTGCTCGCCGTCGGGCAGGAGGTCGGGATCAAGATCACCGACATCGATTTCGATAAAAAGCGCGTAAGCCTCTCGATCAAGGCCCTGCTCGAGCCCCCGGCCAAAAACGAGTTTTTCGCCGATTTCCAGGCCTATTCTCCAGTTGAAACTCCGGTTGAAGAGCCAGCTGAGGAACCGATCGAGACTCCGGTTGAAGAGCCGGCCGAGGCTCCGGTTGAAGAGCCGACTGAGGAACCAGTCGAAACTCCGGTTGAAGAGCCGGCCGAGGAACCGGTCGAAGCTCCGGTCGAAGAACCGGTCGAGGAACCGGCGGAAGCTCCGGTTGAAGAGCCGGCTGAGGAACTCGCCGAAACTCCGGTTGAGGAACCGGCCGAAGCTCCGGTTGAAGAGCCGGCTGAAACTCCGGTTGAGGAGCCGATAGAGGAACCGATCGAAGCTCCGGTTGAAGAACCGGTCGAGGAACCGGTCGAAGCTCCGGCTGAAACGCCTGTCGACGTCCCGGAGGATGTCTCCGCCGAGGTTCCCGCGGAGGAATGACCGGGATTACATAGCCATGCAAAAGCCCCGCCCGTATTGGGCGGGGCTTTTTTTATTCCGGGGCCGCAAAGCAGAGGCGTTTTCCTTGAAAACGCGGTCGGATCGTGGTATTCTAACTTTAGAAAAAATCGGCGCGAAACAAGGGAAGGCGGGGATTTTGATGGCGAAAGACAAGTATAATTTGAGCATGCTCACGGATTTTTACGAGATGACCATGTCGAACGGCTATCTCCTTGAGGGGATGGGGGATACGGAAGTCGTCTTCGATATGTTTTTCCGGGAGGTGCCGGATCACGGCGGCTTTGCGATCTGCGCCGGCCTGGAGCAGCTGATCGAGTACTACAACGGCCTCTCTTTTGACGAGGAGGACATCGCGTACCTGCGCGGAAAGGGCATTTTCAGCGAGGCGTTTTTGGAGTATCTGCGGCATTTTGAGTTTGCCTGCGACGTCTGGTCGATCCCGGAGGGCACGCCGATCTTTCCCGGGGAACCGATCGTCGTCGTGAAAGGCCCGATCATTCAGGCGCAGCTTGTCGAGACGATGACCCTGCTCACGCTCAACCATCAGTCCGTGATCGCGACCAAGGCCGGCCGCGTCATGCACGCCGCGGAGGGTAGGGCGGTCATGGAATTCGGCTCCCGCCGCGCCCAGGGCGCGTCGGCCGCGATCCTCGGCGCGCGGGCCGCGTATATCGCGGGCGTCGGCGCGACCGCCTGCACGATCGCCGACCGGGACTACGGCGTCCCCGCCGTGGGCACCATGGCCCACAGTTGGGTGCAGCTTTTCCCCTCAGAATACGAGGCCTTCCGGAAATACGCCGAGACCTATCCGACCGGCTGCGTGCTGCTGGTCGACACCTACAACGTGCTGAAATCCGGCGTTCCGAACGCCATCCGGGTCTTTGACGACGTGCTGAGGCCCATGGGCGTCCGCCCCAAGGGCATCCGGATCGACAGCGGCGACATCGCGTTCCTCTCGAAGCAGGCGAGGAAGATGCTCAACGACGCCGGTTACCCGGACTGCGGCATCGTCGCCTCCAACTCGCTGGACGAGTACCTGATCGGCGACCTGATCCACCAAGGCGCCTGCGTCACCAGCTTCGGCGTCGGCGAGAACCTGATCACGGCCAAAAGCGATCCGGTCTTCGGCGGCGTCTACAAGCTGGCCGCCGTCGAGCGAGGCGGCGTGCTCGAGCCCGCCATCAAGATCAGCGATAGTGTCGGGAAGATCACAACCCCCGGCTTCAAGACGTTTTACCGCTTCTATGACAAAGATACCGGCAAGGCGAACGCGGACTATGTCTGCCTGCGCGACGAGCCCGCGCCGGACACCTCCGCGCCGTTTGAGATCTTCGACCCGAACGCGACATGGAAGCGCAAGAGGCTTGAGAACGTCGAGGCAAAGGAGATGCTCATGCCGATTTTCCGCCATGGCAAGCAGGTCTACGAGTGCCCGCCCCTGCGCGAGGCGCAAAAATACTGCGCCGCGCAGCTCGATACCCTCTGGGAGGAACTCCGCCGCCTTGAGTACCCGCACAAGTATTACGTCGACCTCTCCCAAAAGCTCTGGTCGCTCAAGGACGCCATGCTCCACTGCGCCGAGCACGGGGGCGACTGACGCTCAAGCCGCTTTCCTGCCGCCGCGGGGCCGGCGGGCGCTTTTACGATAGGCGGCGGGCGCTTTTTACTGAATTTAAAAGAGGCCGGGGCGTTTTGTTTCCCGGCCTCTTCTTTATTATGTTACCTATAAATAAAGATGTCGTTTTTTGTCGCCCGCGGGGAGCGGGGCGCCGGGTCCGGAAAGCCGCCTTTTCCGCGAAAATACCCCGCATAATCTTTCATAAATAATGGGATATATGCAAAAATATACAAACATGGAACGCCCGGGCGCGTGGAACATTTTTTCGCCGTGTGGGCGAGAAAACGGAAACCTTGCCGCCGCCGCATAGTCCGGAAAATTTTGGTCAAGACTCCGCAAAAGGGGCCTTTTCCCTTATAATTAAGAAATATATAAAAAATAGGCGCAAAGCCCAAAAAAGAACTTGACACCTTTTCTTAGAAGCAATATAATAATAAAATGTACCATAATGGATAGCTATGCCGTACAAAGACCATCTTACCACAAATTGTGCGGGAATGCAAGTGATCCCAACGAAAAAAATGACGTGAATACGGATGAATGGAGTGGGCTAAATTTGGTAAATATGAAACCTGTCACGCTCGGCAAGAATGTCCGCATGAGTTTCGCTAAGATCAATGAAGTCCTCGAGATGCCCAACCTGATCGAGGTACAAAAAACTTCTTACGAATGGTTTCTTGACGAGGGCCTGAGAGAGGTTTTCCGCGACGTTTCCGCAATTTCCGATTATTCCGGCAACCTGATCCTCGATTTCATCGATTATCATCTCGAAAAAGAGCCCAAGTATTCCATCGAGGAATGCAAAGAGCGCGACGCCACCTACGCGGCTCCGCTGCGCGTCCGCGCAAGGCTCCAGAACAAAGAGACCGGCGAAATCAAGGAACAGGATATTTTTATGGGCGATTTCCCGATCATGACCGAGAGCGGCACCTTTGTGATCAACGGCGCGGAGCGGGTCATCGTCTCCCAGCTCGTGCGTTCTCCGGGCGTCTATTACGGCTTGGCTTATGATAAAACCGGCAAAAAACTCTTTTCGAGCACGGTGATCCCGAACCGCGGCGCGTGGCTCGAATACGAGAGCGATCAGAACGATGTGTTTTACGTCCGCATCGATAAAAACCGCAAGCTCCCTATCACAACCTTCATCCGCGCCCTCGGCCTCAGCGGCGACACCCAGATCCGCGATTATTTCGGCGAGGAGCCGATGATCGAGGCCACCATCGAAAAAGACGCCACCAAATCCATGGAGGAGGCCCTGCTCGAAGTCTACCGCAAGCTCCGCCCGGGCGAGCCGCCGACCATCGAGAACAGCCAGACCCACCTTGCGAACCTGTTTTTCGACCCGCGCAGATACGACATCTCCAACGTCGGCCGATATAAATACAACAAAAAACTTTCGCTGACCAGACGTGTGGCCGGGGCCACGCTGACAAGGCCGGCCGCGGACCCGCTGACCGGCGAGGTGCTGTTTGACGCCGGCGCCGCGCTCACGAGGGCCGACGGCGCGCTGCTCGACAAAAAGGGCGTTAAAGAGGTCTGGGTCGACTCCGGCAGCGGCCGCGAGATCAAGATCATTTCCAATAACATGGTCAACGCCGAGGACTTCCTGCCGCTGACGAAGGAGGAGCTTGAGAAGCTCTTCGTCGACGACAGGGTCCGCTTCACCGTGCTGTGCGACATCATGGAGCAGGCCGGGGACGACAGAGAGGTGCTGCTCGCCCTCATCAAGGACAACGTAGACGAGCTGCTTCCGAAGCATATCGTCATCGACGACATCTACGCTTCGATCAATTATATGTGCAATCTTTACTGGGGATTCGGCAATGTGGACGATATCGACCATTTGGGCAACCGGCGCGTCCGCTGCGTGGGCGAGCTGCTGCAAAACCAGTTCCGCATCGGCTTCAGCCGGGTGGAGCGCGTGATCCGCGAGCGCATGACGATTCAGGCGCAGGACAGCGAGACCATCACGCCGCAGGGCCTCATCAACATTCGCCCGGTCGTCGCCGCGATCAAGGAATTCTTCGGTTCCTCTCCGCTCTCCCAGTTTATGGATCAGACAAACCCCTTGGCCGAGCTCACGCATAAGCGCCGCCTCTCCGCCCTGGGCCCCGGCGGCCTCTCCCGCGACCGCGCGGGCTTCGAGGTCCGCGACGTCCATTACAGCCATTACGGCCGCATGTGCCCGATCGAGACGCCGGAGGGCCCGAACATCGGCCTCATCTCCTACCTCGCCACCTACGCGAGGATCAACAAATACGGTTTCATCGAGGCGCCGTTCCGCAAGGTGGACAAAGCCACCCGCACCGTCCTGGACGACGTGGAGTATATGACCGCGGACGTCGAGGACGATTACGTCGTCGCGCAGGCCAACGAGCCGCTCGACGAGTACGGCCGCTTCGCGAAATCGAAGGTCAACACCCGCTACAAGGACGAGTTCATCGAGGTCGAGACCTCGCGCGTCGATTACATGGACGTCTCGCCGAAGATGGTCGTCTCCGTCGCGACCGCCATGATCCCGTTTTTGGAGAACGACGACGCGAACCGCGCGCTGATGGGCTCCAACATGCAGCGGCAGGCGGTGCCGCTGCTCAAGACCGAGAACCCGATCGTCGGCACCGGCATGGAATATAAGGCCGCGATCGACTCCGGCGTCACCGTGCTCACACTGCACGCGGGCTATGTCGCCAGAGCCTGCGCCGATCAGATCATCGTGCGCCGCGACGACGGAGAGGGCGAGGACGTCTACAGGATGGTCAAGTTCCTGCGCTCCAACCAGGGCACCTGCGTCAACCAGCGCCCGGTCGTCGTCAAGGGCGAGCATGTCGCCGAGAAGCAGGTCATCGCCGACGGCCCGGCCACCTGCAGCGGGGAGATCTCGCTGGGCAAAAACGTGCTGATCGGTTTTATGACGTGGGAGGGCTATAACTACGAGGACGCCGTGCTGATCAACGAAAAACTGGTCCGCGACGACACGTTCACTTCTATCCATATCGAAGAATACGAGCTCGAGGCCCGCGACACCAAGCTTGGGCCCGAGGAGATCACCCGCGACATCCCGAACGTCGGCGAGGACGCCCTGAAGGAGCTCGACGAGCGCGGCATCATCCGCGTCGGCGCCGAGGTCCGCGCCGGGGACATCCTGGTCGGCAAAGTCACGCCGAAGGGCGAGACCGAGCTCACCGCCGAGGAGCGCCTGCTGCGGGCCATCTTCGGCGAGAAGGCGAGGGAGGTCCGGGACACCTCGCTGCGCGTACCGCACGGCGAATACGGCATCATCGTGGACGTCAAGGTCTTCACGCGCGAAAACAGCGACGAGCTGAATCCGGGCGTCAACATGGTGGTGCGCTGCTATATCGCCCAAAAGAGAAAGATCTCCGTCGGCGATAAAATGGCCGGACGCCACGGCAACAAGGGCGTCGTGTCCCGCATCCTGCCGCAGGAGGATATGCCGTTCCTGCCGGACGGCCGCCCGCTGGATATCGTTTTGAACCCGCTGGGCGTCCCGTCCCGTATGAACATCGGACAGGTCCTCGAGGTGCACCTCGGAAGAGCCGCCGCGGCGCTGGGCTACAAGGTCATGACCCCGGTCTTCGACGGCGCGCACGAGCGCGACATCCGCGAGCTTTTGCAGCAGGCCGGGCTCGACGAGAGCGGAAAATCGAAGCTCCGCGACGGGCGCACCGGCGAGTATTTCGACAACGAAGTCACCGTCGGCTACATGTACTTCCTCAAGCTGCACCATCTGGTCGACGATAAGATCCACGCGCGTTCCACCGGCCCGTACTCGCTCGTCACACAGCAGCCGCTGGGCGGCAAGGCGCAGTTCGGCGGCCAGCGCTTCGGAGAGATGGAGGTCTGGGCCCTCGAGGCCTACGGCGCCGCCTATACGCTTCAGGAGATCCTGACCGTCAAGTCGGACGACGTGCTCGGCCGCGTCAAGACGTTCGAGGCCATCGTCAAGGGCCGCAACGTCCCGACGCCGGGCATCCCGGAGTCTTTCAAGGTTATGATCAAAGAGCTTCAGTCCCTCGGTTTGGATATGAAGGTGCTGGATAAAGATAACAGGGAGATCGACCTCAAGCAGAATTACGAAGACGAGGACGCCGGACTGATTCCGAGCGACGAGCTGCCGAACTACGGCAATATCGCCACCGAGGAAGATTTCAGCGAAGGTTATACCATCGAAGAAGGCGACGACGAGGAATCCGGATCGGACGACACGCTCATATCCGGGCTGGATTCGCTCAGCCTCGGTTCCGACGATGAAGATATGTGAGGGGGGCTGCAACATGGAAATCAATCCGTTTGATTCTATCAAGATCGGCCTTGCCTCGCCGGAGATGATCCGCGCGTGGTCTTACGGCGAGGTGAAGAAACCCGAAACCATCAACTACCGCACGCTCAAACCGGAGCGGGACGGCCTTTTCTGCGAAAAGATCTTTGGGCCGACCAAGGATTGGGAGTGCTATTGCGGGAAATATAAGAGAATCCGCTTTAAAGGAAAAATCTGCGAGCGCTGCGGCGTCGAGGTGACCCGCGCAAAGGTCCGCCGCGAGCGCATGGGCCATATCGAGCTCGCCGCCCCGGTCTCCCATATCTGGTATTTCAAGGGCATCCCGTCCAGAATGGGCCTGATCCTCGACGTCTCCCCGCGCCTGCTCGAAAAGGTGCTCTATTTCGCGAGCTATATCGTCACCGACCCCGGCGTCACCCCGCTGGAGCAAAAACAGCTCCTCACCGAGAAGGAATACCGGGACATGCGTGAAAAATATGAGAACGACTTTCAGGCCGGCATGGGCGCGGAGGCGATTCAGGTCCTGCTCAAGGACATCGACCTCGAGCGGCTCTCCGCCCAGCTCCGCGAGGAGCTGGAGACGGCCACCGGCCAGAAGCGCGTCCGCCTGCTCAAAAGGCTCGAAGTGGTCGAGGCGTTCCGCCTCTCCGGCAACCGCCCGGAGTGGATGGTCATGGACGTCGTCCCGGTCATCCCGCCGGACATCCGCCCGATGGTCCAGCTCGACGGCGGGCGTTTCGCCACCTCCGACCTCAACGACCTCTACCGCCGCGTCATCAACCGCAACAACCGGCTCAAAAGGCTGCTCGAGCTCGGCGCGCCGGACATCATCGTGCGCAACGAGAAGCGCATGCTTCAGGAGGCCGTCGACGCCCTGATCGACAACGGCCGCCGCGGCCGCCCGGTCACCGGGCCGAACAACCGCCCGCTCAAATCCCTTTCCGACATGCTCAAGGGCAAGCAGGGGCGCTTCCGCCAGAACCTGCTGGGCAAGCGCGTCGACTATTCCGGCCGTTCCGTCATCGTGGTCGGGCCGGAGCTCAAGATGTCCCAGTGCGGCCTGCCCAAGGAGATGGCGCTCGAGCTCTTTAAGCCCTTCGTCATGAAGCGGCTTGTGGACGTCGGCGCCGCCACCAACATCAAAAACGCGAGGAAGATGGTCGAGCGCGCGAAGCCGGAGGTCTGGGACGCCCTCGAGGTCGTCATCAAGGACCACCCGGTCATCCTGAACCGCGCCCCCACGCTGCACAGGCTGGGTATTCAGGCCTTCGAGCCGATCCTTGTCGAGGGCAGGGCCATCAAGCTCCATCCGCTGGCCTGCACGGCCTATAACGCGGACTTCGACGGCGACCAGATGGCCGTGCACGTCCCGCTCTCCACGGAGGCGCAGGCGGAGGCCCGCTTCCTGATGCTCGAGGCCAACAATCTGCTCAAGCCCGCGGACGGCAAGCCCGTCACCGTGCCGACGCAGGATATGGTGCTCGGCTCCTATTACCTGACGCTCGTCAAGCCCGGTGTGGAGCCGGGCGAGGGCAAAGTGTTCCGTGACATCGACGAGGCCGTCATGGCCTATACCGAGGGGGCCGTCGGGCTCCACGCGCCGGTCCGTGTGCGCGTGGAAAAAGAGATCGACGGCGTCGCGCAGCACAGGCTCATCGGCACCACCGTCGGCAAGCTCATCTTCAACACGCCGATCCCGCAGGATCTGGGCTACGTGGACCGCGGCGATCCCGAGCACGCCTTCGACCTCGAGGTGGATTTCCTCGTGGGCAAGAAGCAGCTCGGAAAGATCATCGAGCGCTGCATCAAGAAGCACGGCACCGCCGAAACCGGCGTGGTGCTCGACCGAATTAAGGCGCAGGGCTACAAATATTCCACAAAGAGCGGCATCACCGTCTCGGTCAACGACGCGGTCATTCCGCCCAAGAAGAAGGAGCTGCTCGCCGAGGCCGAGGCCAAGATCGACTCCATCACCAAAAAATATCACCGCGGCCTGATGTCCAACGAGGAGCGCTACAAGATGGTCATCTCCACCTGGAACGAGACGACCGAAAAGGTCGCCGACGCCTTGAAAGACAACCTCGACCGCTACAACCCGATCTTTATGATGGCCGACTCCGGGGCCCGCGGCTCCATGAACCAGATCCGCCAGCTTGCCGGGATGCGCGGCCTGATCGCCAACACCTCCGGGCGCGCCGTCGAGATCCCGATCCGCGCGAACTACCGCGAGGGCTTAAACATCCTCGAATACTTCATCTCGAGCCGCGGCGCGAGAAAAGGCCTCGCCGACACCGCGCTGCGCACCGCGGACTCCGGCTACCTGACCCGGCGTCTCGTCGACGTCTCGCAGGACGTCATCATCCGCGAGCAGGACTGCGGCACGCACGAGGGCATCGTCGTGCACGACATCCGCGAGGGCGGGGAGATGATCGAACCGATGGCCGAGCGCCTGATCGGCCGCTATCCCTGCGACGACGTGCTTGATCCCAAGACCGGGGAGGTGCTCGTCGGCAAGGACAGGATGATGGACGACGACGACGCGGATAAGCTCGTCGCCGCAGGGATTAAAGAGGTCAAGCTCCGCTCGATCCTCAACTGCGAGGCCAAGCACGGCGTCTGCGCCAAATGCTACGGCGCCAACCTCGCCAACGGCAAGCTTGTCAACATCGGCGAGGCGGTCGGCGTCATCGCGGCGCAGTCCATCGGCGAGCCGGGCACCCAGCTCACGATGCGCACCTTCCACACCGGCGGCATCGCGACGGCCGAGGATATCACGCAGGGTCTTCCGAGGGTCGAGGAGCTGTTCGAGGCCCGCACGCCGAAGCGCGAGGCACTCATCAGCGAGATCGAGGGCGACGTGCGCATCGAGGAGATCAAGAAAAACCGCCACATCGTCGTCTATAACAAGGAGGCGAACGAGGAGCGCAAGTATCTGCTCTCCTACGGCAGCCGGCCCACCGTTCAGGACGGCGACCACATCCGGGCCGGCACCCTGCTGACCGAGGGCTCCGTCAACCCGCACAAGTATCTCGAAGTCAACGGCGCGCTCTCGGTTCAGGATTATCTGATCGCCGAGGTCCAGAAGGTCTACCGTCTGCAGGGCGTCGACATCAACGACAAGCACATCGAGGTCATCGTGCGCCAGATGATGAAAAAAGTCCGCGTCGACGAGTCCGGCGATACCCGCCTGCTCAGCGGCATGGTCGTGGAGCGCGCCGATCTCTTCGCCGCGAACCGCGACATCCGCAAGCGCGCCGCTGCCGGCGAGACCGGGCTGCGGGAGGGCACCTACATCCCGATGCTGCTCGGCATCACGAAGGCCTCCCTCGCGACCGAATCCTGGCTCTCGGCCGCCTCCTTCCAGGAGACGACGCGCGTGCTGACCGAGGCCGCGATCAAGGGCAAGACCGACCGACTGCTCGGCCTCAAGGAGAACGTCATCATCGGCAAGCTGATCCCTGCCGGCACCGGCATGGAGTGCTACAACGACGTCGAGATCGCGCCGGTCATGCCGGAGCCCAGACCGATGCCGGACCTGCGCGCCAACGAGTACGCGAGCGTCATGGAGGCCGTCGAGGCGGTCAACGACTGAGATATCGCACAAACGCTTCAGGCATTTTTTGTATAATATTGATAAATACGGGGATTGACAAAAAATGCCTGAAATGATATGATTAACAATTGGTGACGCCTGAAACAAGGGGTTATTTTCGGTCTTTGGAGCGGTTTTCCGCCCTTAAGATATAAAAACTGCGAGAAAGGAGGAAACTCATGCCAACTTTTAGCCAGCTCGTTCGTCATGGAAGAGAGGTTATGGAAACCAAGTCCACCGCCCCGGCGCTTCTTCGCGGATGGAATTCCAAAAAGAAGGCGGTCATCGACCAGCACAGCCCTCAAAAGAGAGGCGTCTGCACGGCCATCCGTACCGCCACGCCGAAAAAGCCGAACTCCGCGCTTCGCAAGATCGCGAGGGTCCGCCTCAGCAACGGGATTGAAGCCACCTGCTACATCCCCGGTGTCGGACACAACCTTCAGGAGCACAGCGTCGTCCTCATCAGAGGCGGCCGTGTCAAAGATCTCCCGGGCGTCCGTTACCACATCATTCGCGGAACCTTGGACGCACAGGGCGTCGCGAAGAGGATGCAGGCCCGCTCCAAATACGGCGCCAAGCGTCCGAAGGCCGGTGCTGCGAAAAAGTAAGAGAACTTCCTGTTTATGAATGCAATACTGCTGCCGGAAGGCGGCGATCGATATAGAGATATTGATTCGTCCGCAATTCGGCACAACGGGAGTTTGTCGCTTTCGAGTACCTATGAATTCATTTTATGAAGGAGGGAAGTAAAGTGCCAAGAAGAGGACAAATCACAAAACGTGACGTCTTGCCTGATCCGCTGTATCATTCCAAGATGGTCACCCGTCTGGTCAACAACATCATGCTCGACGGCAAAAAAGGCGTCGCGCAGAAGATCGTTTACGGGGCTTTTGATATCGTGGAAGCCAAGACCGGTAAAAACGGGCTTGAGGCTTTCGAGGAAGCTCTGGGAAACATCATGCCTGCGCTGGAGTGCAAATCCCGCCGTGTCGGCGGCGCGAACTATCAGGTCCCGCTGGAAGTCCGCCCCGAGCGCCGCGAGACGCTCGGCCTGCGCTGGCTCACGTCGTATTCGCGCGGCCGCAACGAGCGCACCATGAGAGAACGCCTTGCCGGCGAGATCATGGACGCGCTCAACAACGCGGGCGGAGCCGTCAAAAAGAAAGAGGACACCCACAAAATGGCCGAGGCCAACAGAGCCTTCGCCCATTTCAGATGGTGATCTTTTTCCGGGCGCAACTTTTATTTTACAATTGAGGAGTTTTTATGCCAAGAGACGTTTCCCTTGAGATGACCCGAAACATCGGGATCATGGCCCACATTGACGCCGGCAAGACGACGACGACCGAACGGATCCTCTACTATACCGGGGTGAATTACAAGGTCGGCGAGACGCACGACGGCAATGCCACGATGGACTGGATGGAGCAGGAGCAGGAGCGTGGGATCACGATCACCTCCGCCGCCACCACCGCCCATTGGAACGGCTACCGCATCAATATCATCGACACCCCCGGACACGTCGATTTTACCGTCGAGGTGGAGCGCTCGCTGCGCGTGTTGGACGGTTCCGTGACCATCCTCTGCGCGAAGGGCGGCGTCGAGCCCCAGTCTGAGACCGTATGGCGTCAGGCAAATAAATATCGCGTGCCGAGAATGGTGTACGTCAACAAGATGGACATCACGGGCGCGAATTTCTTTCACGTCGTTGATATGATGGTCAAACGGCTCAAGTGCAACCCGATTGTGATTCAGCTCCCGATCGGCGCCGAGGCCGAGTTCACCGGCATCATCGATCTCGTCGAGATGAAAGCTTATTATTTTCTCGACGAGATGGGCACCGAGATCGAGATCCGCGAGATCCCGGACGACATGAAGGAGCTTGCCGCGGAGTACCGCGACAAGATGATCGAGTCCGCCTCCGAGATGGACGACGCGCTGATGGAAAAATATCTGGAGGGCGAGGAGCCCACGATCGGGGAGCTCAAGGCCGCCATCCGGAAGGGCACCGTCGAAAACAAGCTCGTCCCGGTCGCCTGCGGGACCTCTTACAAGAATAAAGGCGTCCAGAAGCTGCTGGACGCGATCGTGGATTACATGCCTTCGCCGCTGGACATCCCGCCGGTCGAGGGCACCGATCCGAAGACCGGCCAAAAGCTCGAGCGGAAGACCTCCGACGACGAGCCTTTCGCTGCTCTGGCCTTCAAGATCGCGACCGACCCCTTCGTCGGCAAGCTGTGCTTCTTCCGCGTCTATTCCGGCGCAGTCGACTCCGGCACGGGCGTCTATAACCCCGACCGCGAGAAGCACGAGCGCCTCGGGCGGATCCTTCAGATGCACGCGAATCACCGCAAGGATCTGGAGACCTGCTACGCCGGGGACATCGCCGCCGCGGTCGGTGTGAAATACACCACCACCGGCGACACCCTCTGCGACCCGAAGCACCCGATCCTGCTCGAGCAGATGGATTTCCCGGAGCCGGTGATCCGCCTCGCCATCGAGCCGAAGACCAAGGCCGGCCAGGAGAAGATGGCCATCGCTTTGGCGAAGCTCTCCGAGGAGGACCCGACTTTCCGGACCTACACCGATCAGGAGACCGGCCAGACGATCATCGCCGGCATGGGCGAGCTCCACTTAGAGATCATCGTCGACCGGCTGCTGCGCGAGTTCCGGGTCGAGGCCAACGTCGGCAAGCCGCAGGTCGCCTACAAAGAGACCGTCAGCAAACAGGCCCAGCAGGAGACCAAATACGCGCGCCAGTCGGGCGGCAGGGGCCAATACGGCCATGTCAAGATCCGTCTGGAGCCCAACGAGAGCGGCAAGGGCTACGAGTTCCACAACGCAGTCGTCGGCGGGGCGATCCCGAAGGAGTATATCCCCGCGGTCGACAAGGGCGTCCAGGGCGCCATGCTCGCGGGCGTGCTCGCCGGATATCCGGTGGTCGACGTGATCTGCACCCTGTATGACGGCTCCTACCACGAGGTCGACTCCTCCGAGATGGCCTTCGAGATCGCCGGCTCCATGGCCTTCAAAGAGGCCATGCGCAAGGCCGATCCGATCATCCTCGAGCCGATCATGAAGGTCTCCGTCAGTATGCCCGAGGAATACATGGGCGACGTCATCGGGGATCTCAACTCGAGGCGCGCCCAGATCCAGGGCATGGAGGCGACGTTCGGCGCCGAGGAGATCCGCGCGTACGTCCCGCTGTCCGAGATGTTTGGATACGCGAGCGACCTGCGCTCCAAGACGCAGGGCCGCGGCCAATATGTCATGGAACCGAGCCATTATGTCGAGGTGCCGAAGTCCATCGCCGAGAAAATCGTCAACGACCGCTGAGCCGGCCGCCGAATCCATTTACATCTTGCATTTCCCGGGGGATTTTGTTAAAATACCTTTGTACTGAGAAAAATAAGAACCGTGATACAAAACGTTAAACTGTAAGGAGGATAATCAAATGGCCAAACAACATTTTGAGAGAAACAAGCCCCATGTGAATATCGGCACCATCGGCCACATCGACCATGGCAAGACCACCCTTACCGCCGCCATCACCAAGTATCTGAGCCTGAAGGGTCTGGCCCAATATGAGGCATATGACTCCATCGATAAGGCCCCTGAAGAAAAAGCCCGCGGGATCACCATCAACACGGCCCACGTCGAATATGAGACCGATAAGCGCCATTACGCGCACGTCGACTGCCCCGGACACGCCGACTATATCAAGAATATGATCACCGGCGCCGCGCAGATGGACGGCACCATTTTGGTCGTCTCCGCGGCCGACGGCCCGATGCCCCAGACCCGCGAGCATATCCTGCTCTCCCGTCAGGTTGGCGTGCCGTATATCGTCGTGTTCCTGAACAAAGTCGACCAGCTCAACGGCGATACCGAGATGCTCGAGCTCGTCGAGATGGAAGTGCGCGAGTTGCTGACCGAGTACGGCTATCCGGGCGACGACACCCCGATCGTCGCGGGTTCCGCCCTTGCCGCCCTCGAGGACACCTCCAGCGACCCGAACGCCGAATGCTATCAATCGATTCAGGCCATTCTGGACGCGGTTGACGATTATATTCCGACCCCGGAGCGCAAAGCGAACCTGCCGTTCCTGATGCCGATCGAAGACATCTTCACGATCACCGGACGCGGCACCGTCGTCACCGGCAGAATCGACCGCGGCCAGATCAAGGTCGGCGAAGAGGTCGAGATCGTCGGCCTTACCGACGAGAAGAAAAAGACCGTCGTCACCGGCGTCGAGATGTTCCACAAGATCCTCGATTACGGCGAGGCCGGCGACAACGTCGGTTTGCTGCTCCGCGGCATTCAGAGAACCGACGTCCAGCGCGGACAGGTCGTCTGCAAACCCAACTCCATCCATCCGCACACCAAGTTCATCGGTCAGGTCTACGTCCTGAAAAAGGATGAGGGCGGCCGTCATACCCCGTTCTTCAACAACTATCGCCCGCAGTTCTTCTTCCGCACCACCGACGTCACCGGCGTCATCACGCTGCCGGCCGGCGTCGAGATGTGTATGCCCGGCGATAACGTCGAGATGAACGTCGAGCTGATCACCCCGATCGCCATCGAAAAGGGTCTTCGTTTCGCCATCCGTGAGGGCGGCCATACGGTCGGCTCCGGTGTCGTCATCGAGATCAACGAATAAATTCGGTAAACAGCGAAGAGCCCCCGTCCGTTTCGGACGGGGGCTCTTTTATCTGCGTTTTGGCGGCAAAGGGGAGTGCCCCTCTCTCGGCGATAAAGGGCGGCGGGCGCTTCTTTATATACAAACAGGATTACAAATTTTTATAGACCCGGTACAGCTTTTTGCCGCGTTCTCCGGTCCGGAAGGATTCGGAGATTTTTTTCAGCGCCAAAAGAAAGACCTCGCGGTCCAGGCGCGCCTGCAGCAGCCAAGATTCCGTGATCTCCGGGGAGAGGACATAGCAGACCGAGATGCCCCATGCGCAGGCCATCTTCGCATAGGCCCCCGGATGCCGGACGGAGCCGTAAAGCTTCAGCAGGGTCGGGACAAACTCCGGCTCCGCGAAGTGGTCGAGCAGCATCACCTCCGCGAACCGGACGGCGAACTCCCGCTCGTCGGCGAGCAGGGGGACCAGAAAATCCAGATAGATCCGCCGGTTCTTTTTGACGTCCCGGAAGGAGACGCAGAAGCTGTCGCAGATCGACCAGTTCCGGATCTGCGGCAAAAAATCCGCGATATACGGCAGCCGCTCCTCGGCCGGCATCTTCGCGCCGGCGATCACCAGACCGCGCAGCATCGTCTCCTCAAAAAACTCGTCCCCGCCGAACGAGAGCGCGTTTTGCCAATCGGTTTTGCAGATCCGCCTTGCCATCCGGCGCAGCTCCGGCAGGCGGACGCCGAGCAGGCGGCCCTCCCCCGGGAGCAGTTTCCCGGCGAAGGCGGCGTACTCCGGCTCCGCAAGCGCGAGCAGTTCCTCTTTGATCGCTTCTTCCATTTTCTCACCTCCAAATAAAAAAATGGCCCGACTAAGCCAAATAAAGTTTATGTATAATTTAAATTATCATATTTTAAGTTCTAATTATCCCCAATTTAAGACAAAAACGGGGCTTTTTCAAAGCGTCCCCCCGTCCCCGGTCGGGAGGCGGTCCTTTGCGTGACGCGGCTTATTGCGTGACGCGCGGTCAACTGGCGGGACTCTTTTGACTGTGGATCCCATAGACGGCTTTTTTCAGCCGCTCGACCTCCTCGTTGGAAAGCGTGTCCGGCACACAGGAGGAGATAAAAAAATTCATAACAGAGCTATCGTAGAAGCGGTCCAGAAAGCGGCCGCTCTCGCAGTCGAGGTATTCCGCCTTCGTAACCTTCGCGGAATAGAAATTGCCGCGCCTTTTTTTTTCGCAGAGCACGAATCCCTTTTTGACCAGCCGGGAAAGAAACGTGAGCACGGTCGTCGCCGCCCGGTCGCGGCTGCCGCCGAGCGCCTCCTCGATCTGCGCGCCGGTGAGCGGCGATCCCGAATTCCAAAGCGCGATCATAACGGCCAATTCCGTTTCGGGCAATGTCCGGCTGCCGCTTTTCATCAGGATCCCCTCTTTTCGCTGAAACTGCTTCGGCAAGTGTAGAAGATTTTAACATTATAGCCGCTTGTTCCGGTTCTGTCAAGGGAAATTACGGGCCTTCAAAAAAATAGACGCGCCCCCGAATAAGAAGACGCGTCCGTTTTGAGAAGAGAAAAAATATTACTCGCTGTAAATCATGAAATGGAGCGGGATCTCCGAATCTTCCTCTCTGCCGCTCGGAACCCCGGTGTCGCCTGCCGCGCGGGCCCCGGCCCCGGGAAAAAACGGCCGTCTCCCGCTCGAAAGGGGCGCCGGTCGGGGTCCGGAGGGCGCAGGGTAGGCGATAGGCAGGCCGGGCGGGGTCCGGAGGGCGCGGGGCGGGCGATAGGCAGGCCGGTCGGGGTCCGGAGGGCGCAGGGCAGGCGATAGGCAGGCCGGTCGGGGTCCGGAGGGCGCGGGGCGGGCGATAGGCAGGCCGGTCGGCATGCCAAAAGAGCCCCGATCCCGCGGAATGGAAAGCGGCAAAAAAAGCGGGCCCACGAAGGCCCGGTTTTTGTTTATGGTTCTTCGCCGCAAAGGTCCGCGGTCTTCGCCCCCGCCATGCGGATCAGGTCGGCGGGCGCGGCCTCCACCTGCCTGCCGATACGTCCGCCGCTGACGGAGATGCGCGCCCACTCGAGCGCGGCTTCGTCGAACCAGGTGGGGAAGGGCTTCTTCATGCCGATCGGCGAACAGCCGCCGCGGACGTATCCGGTCAGCGGCAAGAGCTCAGAGACCTTTATCATGGCGACGGATTTCTCCCCGGCCGCCTTGGCCGCTTTTTTGAGGTCGAGCGAGGCCCCGCCCGGCACGACGAACACAAAACAGCCGCCGGAAGCGCCCCTTGTCACCAGCGTTTTATAGATCCTTTCGATCGGGATGCCGGTCTTTTCCGCGACCGAGAGGGCGTCCACCGCCTCGTCCCCGTCGTGCTCGTAGCCGTGCGGCGTGTAAGGGATCTTTTTCCGCTCGAGCATCCGCATGACGTTGGTCTTGTCCTCTTTGTTGCTCATACGCGGGATTGCTCCTTCAGCTTTTCGACGGCGGCGAGAATCCCGGGGACGCTCTCCTCTGTCATCTCTTTGTAAAAGCCCTCGTATTCGTCAGTCAGTTCCCCGATGGGCTTCGTTCGGATGGCGCCGGCGTACTGCTCCGGCATACGGAAAGTCTTTTCATAGGCGTGGTAGCTGTCGGCGCGGTGGGTATAGGAGCCGGCCGGGACGCCGGGCCCGTCCGCCGCCTTTTTTCGCGGCATGATGAACGCGAAGGCGTTCATCCGGGAGACCTGCGGCAGCGTCCGGCCCCCGACAAAAAGTTCCTTCATCCTTCGTCAGACCTCCGAGAGATCAAAATTTTCCGCGATGAACGAGCTGGCCCCGGCCTCGACCGCCTGTCCGACCTCGTCGGCCGAGTGCAGCGTCCACGCCGCGATCCGCGTGCCGTAATAGCGGCAGAGCCGGAACCCGAAGGTGGAGTCCCGGAAATTCCACGCGAGGAAATCCGGCCTCGCCAAAAAATTCGTAAAAAGATTTCCGAGCAGGAACGCCAAGGTGCGCTTGGCGTCCGCGAGATGGCGCAGGTCGCAGGAGAGCTGGCCGCGGATGACGTCCGGGCGGTTCTCCCGGAACCACTTCAAAATGTACGGGCTGAACGATTCGACGACGAACGCGCCCTCGTAGGCGTCCAGGAGCGGCATGGCCTTTTCGCAGACCGTGCAGTCCGCCGGGTCCGCCGCATATTTTATCTCGCAGAGGAGCGGCGCGCCGTCCATGGCCTCGAGCGCCTCGGAGAGCAGCGGGATGCGCTCCTCCGTGCCGCAGAGGCGGAATTCCCTGAGCACGGCCCAGTCGGTCTCCGAGACGGTGCGGTCGATCCCGCACATACGCGCGGTGTTCGCGTCATGGAAGACCACCGGCACGCCGTCCCTCGTGAGGCGGACGTCAAGCTCGGAGCCGAGCCCCTTCTCCGCGGCGGCGCGGAAGGCCCCCAGCGAGTTTTCCGGCTTTAATGCGTCGTGGAGGCCCCGGTGCGCCCAGACGAGCGGCAGCTCAAACGGGCGGTAGCGGTTCGGCGTGGTCATCCAGACGATCACGCACGCGAGCGTCAGAAAAAGGATCGCCAATATCGTCACGGCAGTCGTAAAACCCATAAAACCTCCTTAAAGGAAAACGGTCTTGTTATCTTCCCGCCGGGCGTCCGGCCGCGGCCAAGCGATCGGGGGAGGCGGAAAGTTTGGGGAAAATCCACGGGGAGCGTTCCGTCCCGCGTATTTTTATCGGCAAAGACGGAATGGGCCCCCGGGAACGGGCAAAATAAGGATCGGAAAGCGAAACATGGAAACCGCGCGGCGGAACGGGGAGGCAGGCCTGCCGCGGCCCAAACGCCAAAAGGCGTGGGCGCCGCGCGGTCAGTCGATGTCCTCGATGACGGACTCCGGCGGTTTGTCCAAAACCTCCGGGCGGCGGAGAATCTGCTCGAAATATTTGAACGAGGCGGCGAAATAGTGGCCGTCGCAGATCCGCTCGTCCGAGGTGACTTTGTAATCTACGTAGCGGTGTCTCTCCACGGAGCCGTCCTTCTGCGTCTCGTAGACCGTCCGTTTCGCGCCGAACGCGATAAACATCGGATTGGTGCCGAAATTATAGAGATGGTGATAGATCGGCGGGATCCCCAGCGAGCCGAGGTTTGTGATGAAGATGCTGCAGTGGAAGGGGGAGGCCTTATGCAGGGCCTTGGGCATGATGCCGAAATAATCAAGGAGAATGACCAGAGACACAAACAGGCGGAACAGCCCGCTCGGCATCCAGACCAGCGCCCGCGCGGCGAAATCGAGGGCGGTGGTGTCGCCCTTCCGCCTCGCCACGGCGATGGCGTCCTCCATTTTGCGATAGACCTCGTAAACACTGTCCTCCGGCTGGAACAAAACTTTGATGCCGGACTCCTGGGCGTTGAGCTCCATGGATTTTTTCACCATCATCGAGAGGGTGATGTCCTCGTGCTGGTAGATGCGCTGGCCGGCGATGAAGCGGTTGAGGCCGGGTTTTTGGGAGAGGAGGCGGATATAGGCCGCGATGATCACGTGCATAAAGCCGAAGCCGTCCAGACCCTCCTCTTTTCTTTTCTCCCGGATATAGTTGTCGATTCTGCCCAGCTCAGCCGATCCGCCGAAAAGGTTACTCGCGTCGTTCCGCGTTTTCATAATGAAGGGAGCGACATAGTCCATCGGCGGCAAAGTGCGGACCTTCCGTCCGTCGTAGCGGTCGCCGAGTCTTCTTTTCCTTTTCTGCATCGTATCTGTCCTTTCCGCGGCTCGCGCCGTATTTTTAGAAATACCCGGTTCTATTATAACAGGCCGGAATCCGGTTTTCCACTTCTCTTATAGAAAAATTATAAAATTTATAAAATTATAAGAGAAAACCCGGATTCCCGGAAACAGATTCTTGCGAAAAACGCCCGCTTATGGTATCTTTATGGCGTATGAAAATTTTACCGACTGGAGGATGCTGGAATGCTGGAGGATGCGGCGCTTGCCGAGCTTCTTTTCCCAAACGTCGCCGCGACGCCCGAGGAGATGGAGGAACGATACCCCAAGCGGGATCTGCCCGAGGGAGCCAAGGTCACAAGGATCGCCCCGAGCCCGACCGGTTTTATGCACCTTGGGAACCTCTTCGGCGCGCTGACGGACGAGCGCCTCGCCCACCAGTCGGGCGGCGTGTTCCTGCTGCGCATCGAGGACACGGATTTAAAACGTCAGGTCGAGGGCGGCGTGGAGAAGATCCTCGACGTCTTCCGCAAATTCGGCCTGCGCTTCGACGAGGGCGCGCTCGAAAACGGCGGCGAATTCGGAGCCTACGGCCCCTACCGGCAGCGCCAAAGGGCCGCGATCTATCACGTCTTCGCCAAAAAGCTTGTCGCGGAGGGCAAGGCCTACCCGTGCTTTTGCACGGAGGAGGAGCTCGCCTCGATGCGCGGGCGGCAGGAGGCGGAGGGCGCGAATCCCGGCTATTACGGCAAATGGGCGCTCTGGCGCGGGCGCGGCTCAGAGGAGATCCAAAAGGAGCTCGAGGCCGGCAAGCCGTGGGTGCTGCGCTTTCGCAGCGAGGGCGACCCGGCGAAATACCTGCACCTGACCGACCTTGTGAAAGGGCAGATCGACATGCCGGAGAACGGGCAGGACATCGTGCTGCTCAAGTCCGACGGCATCCCGACCTATCATTTCGCCCACGTGATCGACGACCACCTGATGCGCACGACGCATGTCGTCCGCGGCGAGGAATGGATCGCCACATGGCCGTTCCACGCCCAGCTCTTTCAGGCGCTCGGCTGGAAGCCGCCCAAATATGTCCACACCGCCCAGCTCATGAAGATGGACGGCGGCGGCAAGCGCAAGCTCTCCAAGCGCAAGGACCCGGAGCTCGCGCTGGATTATTATTTCGCAGAGGGCTACCCGGTCCCCTCCGTGATGGAGTACCTGCTGACGCTGCTCAATTCCAATTTCGAGGAATGGCGGCTCGCGAACCCGGCCGCGCCCGCCGGCGATTTCAAATTCACGACCGGAAAGATGAGCGTCAGCGGCTCGCTTTTCGATCTCGATAAACTCCGCGACGTCTCCCGCAACGTCGTCGCCGTGATGACGACCGAGGAGGTCTGGGGCCGCCTGACCGCGTGGGCGAAAGCGTACGCGCCGGATTTTTACGCGATCCTTGCGGACAGGCCGGATTACGCCAAGGCGATCCTCTCGATCGGCCGCGGCGTGCCCAAGCCGAGGAAGGACATCGCGGTCTGGAGCGAATTCCGGGACTACATGGCCTTTTTCTATGACGAACTGTTCGTCCCCGGCGGCGAGTACCCGGAGAACGTGCCCATGGAGGACGTCCGGGCCGTGCTCAGGGAATATCGGGAATTTTACGATGAGCATGACGGTCAGGAGACGTGGTTCCAGAGGATCCGGGATCTCTGCACGGCGCACGGCTACGCCGCCCTGCCCAAGGAATACCGACAGCACCCCGAGCTTTATAAGGGCCACGTCGGCGACGTCTCCGCGGTGCTGCGCATGGCGGTCACGGGCCGGGTCAACAGCCCCGATATGTACGAAGTGATGCGCGTCATGGGCGCGGAGAAGGTCCGGGAGCGGCTCGACTCGGCGCTCGCGCGGCTCGCCGCCCCGCGGGAATAAAATTTCCAACATAACGGGGGAATCCGCGCGCGAAGGCGTTCCCATATACCGTCCCCGCCGGCTTTCCGAAAGCGACGGGATGGGGGATGCCGGAAACCTTGTGAAAGCGCCTCGCCGCCCGATAAGGCCTTTCCCGCGCGCCGTCTCAAAAACGGCTTTCCCCAAACGGAGGGATGCCGACGGGCTTGCGGAGCATATTCCACCGAAGAATTCACGCTGAAATAGAGGAGAACACCATGCCGGAAGAAGTGTCCAATTTCATCCACGACATCATCGACGCCGACCGCGCGGCCGGCTTTGCGAAGCCGGTCCACACCCGCTTCCCGCCGGAGCCGAACGGCTACCTGCACATCGGCAGCGCCAAGGCGATCTGGATCAACGCCTCCACCGCGGAGAAATACGGCGGCCTATTTAACCTCCGCTACGACGACACCAACCCCGCCCGCGAGGACGACGAATACGTGCAGTCCATTCTGGACGACATCCGCTGGCTCGGCTACGAGCCGAACGGCGGGATCTATTACGGCTCCGATTATTTCGACAAATGCTACGAGTTCGCCGAGAAGCTGATTCTCGACGGCAAGGCCTATGTCGACGACCTCTCGCGCGACGAGATGCAGGAATACCGCGGCAGCGACGCCGGCAAGCCCAGCCGCCCCAGCCCCTACCGCGACCGGGCGCCCGAGGAGAACCTCGACCTCTTCCGCCGGATGCGCGACGGCGAATTTGAGGACGGGGCCAGGACGCTCCGCGCGAAGATCGACCTCTCGAGCCCCAATATGAATCTGCGCGACCCCGCGATCTACCGCATCAAGCGCGAGACGCACCACCGTCAGGGCGACAAATGGTGCATCTATCCGCTTTACGACTACGCCCACCCGATTCAGGACGCGCTCGAGGGCATCACCTACTCGTGCTGCTCGATCGAGTTCGCGAACCACCGCCCGCTCTACGACTGGGTGGTCGAAAACGTCGGTTTCCCGGAGCCGGTGCCGCATCAGTATGAATTCGCCCGCCTCAACGTCACGCACACCGTAATGAGCAAGCGCTACCTGCGCATGCTCGTCGAGAACGGCGTCGTGGACGGCTGGGACGACCCGCGCCTGCCCACGCTCAAGGGGATGCGCCGCCGCGGGTACACGCCGTCCTCGATCATCGAGTTTATCAAGACCGCCGGCGTCTCCAAGGCCGAGAGCGTGGTCGACATCGGGCTGCTCGAGCACTGCATCCGCGACGAACTCAACCGCGCCGCCGAGCGGCGGCTCGCGGTCGTCGACCCGGTGAAGCTCGTCGTCGAGAATTTCCCGGCGGGGGAGACCGTCTATTTCGATCTGCCGAACAATGTAAGCGGCGAGAACGCCGGCAGCCGGAAGGTCGCCTTCACAAGGGAGCTCTGGATCGAGCGCGGCGACTTCCTGCCCGACCCGCCGCCGAAATTTTTCCGCCTGAGGCCCGAGGGGGAGGTCCGCCTGATGGGCGCGTACCTCGTGACCTGTACGGGCTACGACACGGACGCGGACGGAAACGTCACCGAGATCCGCTGCACCGCCGACCTCGAGACCGCGAACGGGATGCCCGCCGACGGCCACCGGACCAAGGGCACCGTCCACTGGGTCTCGGCCGCGCGCTGCGTCGAGGCCGAGGTCCGCGAATACGGCCGCCTGTTCTCCGAGCCGAACATGATTACCCTGCCCGAGGGCAGGGATTTCGGCGATTTCCTCGACCCGAACTCCGTTATCGTCCATAAGGGCTGCAAGCTCGAGGAATCCCTCGCGGCGGCCGCGGACGGCGAGCGGTTTCAGTTTGTCCGCAGCGGGTATTTCATCCGGGACGGCAAATACGAGGGCGTCTGGAACGAGATCGTCGGCCTCAAGGACACTTGGGCCAAAGTGAGCGGCGACTAAACCAGATCAGGAACCCGCGCGCGCCCTTTGCTGGATGAGAGAATTCCGGAAGGGGCGGCTTTCCG
>CAZAAR010000009.1:1887-9819 GCA_964483415.1 uncultured Oscillospiraceae bacterium | reverse complement strand
TACCTAAAGGGTGCCGAAAAAACCCCGCGCGGCGTCCCCGTTTCAGAGGGCTTATGCGGGGGCGGTCAAACGTTTTTTTAAAAATCCCGGGAGGTTTCCCGCTTTTTCTCCGCCGGGAGCCGCCGGCGCGACGTCTTAATAGAAAGGAAATGACAACATGTTTACGTGGCTGTACGCTCTGTCCCGCGTGGAGGGGGCCGCGGCGGTGCTGATCGGGATCGGCATCTGCTGGGGGGTCTACCTCGCCGCCTATTTTATCAACCGAAACAACCGGAACAGGAAAGGCGCTCTCTGGGGATTCCTCTCGATGTTGGCGGTGACGCTCTGCTGCGACGTGTTCTGGTTTTTCTATTACTTTCCGCGCTTTGAGTATCAAAACCGCGGGATCGCCGGGTTTTTCTGGCTGCTGGTGCTGCCCGGCGCGCTGGGCGTGCTCTGGGTGGTCCTGAGCTCCGTCAACGGGCTGCGCCGGCGCGCCGCGGATCGCGCCCGCGAGAAACTCGAACGTCAGGCCCCGGCGGACGCCGAGCCAAAATAAAGGCATTCTTTCGTCGGTTTTGCTTTCAGAAAGCGCAAATCCCCTTGATATTTTTGTTTCCTATGCTATAATTAACTAAAAAGAGGTGGATTCCGCGATGAAATACATCGAAAGAAAGCGTTGGCTGCTGTTTGGCCTGCCGCTGACCTTTACCAAATATACCGTCACCTGCGAACAACTGACCATCAACACCGGCTTTCTGCGGCGGGAAGAGAACGATTGCTACCTCTATAAAATTCAGGATACCGTTTTTAGCTCCTCCCTGTTCGAGCGGTTGTTCGGGCTGGGCACGGTGGTCTGCAAGACCGGGGACGTCACGCACCCGGAACTGACCCTGCGCCACATCCGGCACGCGAAAGAGGTCAAGGATTTTATCGTCGAACAGTCGGAGCGCGAGCGCATGGAGCGCAGGACCATTGCGACCCTCAATATCGGCGCGGATCGAGAAGAACCCGCTCAGGCGATTGAGTATTAAGGAAAGGAAAGAGTGCCATGTCTAATTTTTCCGTCATCAAGGGCAACATCGTCGATATGAAAGTTGACGCGATCGTCAATGCCGCAAACACCAGCCTGATGGGCGATGAGGGCGTCGACGGGTACATTCACCGCGCCGCGGGCGCGGAGCTCGTCAGCTGCTGCCGGAGGATCGGCACCTGCAAGACCGGCGAGGCCGTGATCACGCCGGGCTTCAAGCTGGACGCCAAATACATCATTCACGCGGTCGGCCCGATCTGGAACCGCGGCCTTAACAACGAGGAGGAGATGCTTTGCAGGGCGTACCTCAGCGCGCTGAATCTCGCCGTGGAATACAACTGCCGCAGCGTGGCGTTTCCGTCCCTCTCCACCGGCGCGTACCGCTTCCCGCTCGACAAAGCCGCGCCGATCGCCGTCAAGACCATCCTTTCCTTCCTTGAGAACGACACCTGCATCGAAGACGTCTACATGGTCTGCTTTGACGCCAAGACGAAAGAGGCCTACGATAAGGTGATGAAGGACCTCGGCCTTGCCACGGAGTGAGCGTCGCCCTTTCCTAAGATGAAAAAGCCCTTCCGGTTCCCGCCGGGAGGGCTTTTCGGTATTTGCAGGGCGAGGCCCCGCCGGGGGTCTTGCCCCGGGCTGGCTTCCGCGCCGGTCGGAACGGGGCGTCGGCCCCGGAAAAAAACCGCACGGCGCATTTAACTTTACAACTTCCGCGCAAAATAGTAGAATAAACTCATATCAAAAAACGGAGGCGGAGACATGGTAGTGATTGAAATGGCGGACGGCGGCATCATCAAGATCGAGCTTGATAAGAAAGCCGCGCCGCTCACCTGTGAGAATTTTGAGCTTCTGGCCGGCACCGGGTTTTACGACGGCCTCGTTTTCCATCGCGTGATCAAGGGCTTTATGATCCAAGGCGGAGACCCCTGCGGCGCGGACCCGATGAAGGCCGGCATGGGCGGCTCAGGGATCCCGGTGAAGGGCGAGTTCGCGGCGAACGGCTGGGAAAACCCGATCTCCCACGTGCGCGGCGCCGTCTCGATGGCCCGCTCGCAGAATCCGGATTCCGCGAGCTCCCAGTTTTTCATCGTGCATGAGGACAGCACGTTCCTCGACGGCCAGTACGCCGCGTTCGGCCATGTGGTCGAGGGCATGGACGTCGTGGACGCGATCGCCGGGAGCGCGGTGAAAAACGAGCGCCCCGTCTACGCCAAAAAAATGAAGCGGGTCTACCTGACCGATGAGTGAGCGCAACGGGGGGCGGAGGGACTGGAAAAAGCTCCGGGCCGCCCTGAAGATGAAGGAATCGCTGCAATATATCGCGATCATGGCCGCCGGGCTCTGGCTCGCGCCCCTGGCGGGCGGATGGATGGCCGAGGCGGACCGCGAGGTCTATCTCGTCTATCTCTTGCTGATCTCCGGCCTGCCGATGCTCGCGGCGGTCACCGGCTATGTGATGGGCGACCGGGACGGCGTCTGCCCGCCGTTTTACCCGGCGGTTTTTCTGCTGAGTTACGGCTCCATGTCGGCGTTTTTCTCCGGCTACGGCGCCGCGTGGAAGACGGCGCTCGTCTACACCGCGCTCGCCGCGGCGGGCAGTTTTTTCGGCTGGCTGCGGCGGCAAAGGCGCATCCGCGATCTGCTGCGCGGCAAAAAGGAGGAGGCAAAAACGCCGCTCCTGCTGCGGCTCTTCGACCGCTATCACATCGGCAAATACAAATGACCGGCATGGGGCGGGGGAACGTTTTTCCGCCTCTGCATAAAAAAGACGCCCGCGGGAAAAGCGGACGTCTTTTTCATTAAGGAGAGAAGTGAAGAAAAAACCCGCTTGCCGGTCGGGAGAACGGCGGGAAAATTGCCGGGGGACCTGACGATTTCCTCCCTGCGCTTTTATTCTATCACGCCGGCCGTGAACAAATCTTTTTCGGGATTTTACGAAATCTTCTTTTTTGCGTGTCGCTTTTTTGAAAGAGCGCGCCGGGCGGCTACTTGCAGAGCAGGTTCACGGCGCTGTGCAGATTTTCGATCGCCACGCCGTCCTGCCCGGGCTCGAATTCGCCGTCGAGCGACCAGCCGGTTTCGGGGTTTGAGAGGACGGTGATCCTGCCGGCGGAGGCAAAGTCGATCATGCCGCAGCGGTACTGTCGGTTGGTCAGCGCGCGCACGATCTCCGCGAGGTCGGCGGCGGTCTCGGGCGGGCGGATCAGCATGACCTCGAATTTGCCGTCGTTCATATCCACGATGTCCGGGTCGATGGTCAGGATGCCGCCGAGCGAGGTGGAGTTGCTGATCGCGCCGAAGAGGTATTCTCCCTCGAAGAGTTGGCCGTCCGCGTCAAGTTTGATATAGGACGGAGTCATATACGGCAGGTCGCGGGTGCCCTCGAGGATATAGGCGAGGTGGCCGAGGAAGTTTTTGACCGCCTGCGGGGTGGAGTAGCTCGCGTGGGTGAACGCGCCGAAGGAGGCGACGTAGGAAAAATACCGGTCCCCGAATTTTCCGGCGTCGAAGGGCCGCGGCTCGCCCTCGGCGATCTCGGCGGCGGCGGCCATCGGGTCGAGCGGGAGGCCGAGGCTGCTCGCAAAGTCGTTGGTGCTGCCCGCCGGAATGTAGCCGATCTGTGCCCGTATGCCGTTTTCCAAGATGCCGTGCAGCGTCTCGTTGAAAGTGCCGTCGCCGCCGATGCAGGCGATCACGTCGTATTGGGCGCCGTATTCGCCGACCCAGCGCGTCGCGTCGCCGCGCTTTCCGGTGACGAACACGGTGGTCACGAAGTCTCTCGCGCAAAAGAGGCCGATAATGTCCGCGAGATAGCGGTTCGCGGCCCGCATACCCGCGCGCGGGTTCAGAATGAGCATTATTTTTTTTGCCATCGTTAACGCCTCCGGTCTGAGATCGTAAATCATAGTAGCCAAAACGCTCCGGTTTGTCAAGAAAAGAGCCGCCCGTGCTCAAAATTGGGGCGGCCGTGCTCAAGGCCGGGCGAGGGGATTGGCCCATAAGGACGGGCAACGTTTTCGAGCACGGATGAGCACGGGAACGCCGGCATGCGCCGCCGTCGCCGTCTCGAGCGCGCCCTCTTCGGGCGCGGTGAATCCGGAATCGGCGCATAGCCGTGCTCAAAATCGGAAAATGGGCGGGCCACGCAGGGCGGCGGGGATTACCGGCCCGCGGTTCCCTACATCAGGCAACAAGAAAAAGCACCGGCGGCGGTCCCGCCGCGGCGTTTGGTTGCGGGAAAAGGCGATCCCCGGGCGTCCCCGGACGGGGGCCGCTCCGGCGCTTTGTCGCGGGAAAAGCGGCCTTTCGGGCAAGGCAGGGTCCCGCCTCCGTTTTTATAATTTCGATTTAAAATCCTCGTACCCGAACGTGTTGAGGATCTCGGTCGTCCCGTCCCTCCCGAGCTTCGCGATCGAGGGGAGGTTCACGCCGTTAAAAAAGTTGGTTTTGACCATCGTGTAATGCGCCATGTCGGAAAAGATCAGCAGGTCGCCGGGCTTCAGTTTCCCCGGGAACGAATAGTCGCCGATCACGTCGCCGCCGAGGCAGGTGTTCCCCGCGAGGCGATAAACGTGCGGATGCTCGCCCGGAGCGCCCGCCCCGAGGATCTCGGGCAGATAATGTTCCTCCAAGATCTGCGGCATATGGCAGGCGGCGGAGACGTCGAGCACCGCGATGTCCATCCCATTTCGCACGACGTCCATGACCCGCGCGCCCAGAAAGCCCGCGTTGCAGGCGACCGCCTCGCCGGGCTCAAGATAGACCTGTACGCCGTATTTTTCAGAGAAGGCCCGGATGACCCGGATCAGCTCCTCCGTATCGTAGTCCTCGGCGGTGAGGAGATGCCCGCCGCCGAAATTGACCCACTTCACCACGCGCAGGTAGTCCCCGAAGCTTTCTTCCACCCCCGCGAGCGTCTTTTTGAGGTCGCCGACGCCCTGCTCGCAGAGCGCGTGGAAGTGGAGCCCGTCCGCCTTGACCGTTTTGTCGAACCGCTCCGCCGGGATGCCGAAGCGGGAGCCCGGCGCGCAGGGGTCGTACATCGGGTTCGGGCAGGTCGAAACCTGCGGGTTGACGCGAAGACCGTATTCGATCTTCTTTCCGCTTGCCCGGATCTCGGGCAGGAATTTCTCGAGCTGCGCGTGGGAATTGAAGACGATATGGCTGCAAAGGCGCAGGATCTCGCCGAATTCCTCCTCGCGGTAGGCCGGCGCGTAGATGTGGACCTCCCCCGGGAAATGCTCCGCCGCGAGCTTCGCCTCAAACAGGGAGCTCGCCGCCGTCCCGGAAAGATACCGCGCCATCAGGGCGTAGACCCGGTACATCGAGAAGGCCTTCTGCGCGAGCAGGATCTTGCAGCCGCTTTGCTCCCCGATCTCTTTGCAGCGCTCGAGGTTTCGCGTGAGCAGCTCCTCGTCGAGCACGAAGCAGGGCGTGGGGAGGTCCCTAAACAGTTCGGAATAATTTTTCAATCCTTGTCCCTCTCCAAACCCGTCTCAAGTTTCCTCCGGATAAAATTGGGGATGTCGAAATACTGCGCCCGCAGCTCCGGGTCATAATATTCCACGTCGTCCCGACGAATGTGGAAATGCGCGTTCCAGTCGGTGTCCTTGTTTTTGGTGATGAGCACGAACATGTAAAACCCGCCGACGATCATCGGGCAGGTGAAGATGACCGGTTTGTAGGCGAGGCCGTCCCGCCCCCGGAGAAAGCGCATCAGCTCGCGGTATTCCGCTTGCCCGGCCGAAAACAGGGGGGCCCCGGTCTGCACGCAGAGGATGCCCGTCCCGGAGAGCGCGGCGACGCAGTTTTGATAAAATTCGTCCGAGTAGAGGACCTTCGCGGGCCCGACCGGGTCGCAGCCGTCGACCAGGATGCCGTCGAGGTCCTTTTGCCCTTTGACGTACTCGAAGCCGTCGGCGATCACGACCTTCGCGCGCGGGTCACGCAGCGCCTCGACCGCCTCGGGCTCGTATTCCTGCGCGATCTCGAGGATCTCGGAGGAGATGTCGCAGAGGACGGCCTCGTCGACGTCATATTTCATCACCTGTTTCATCGTGAGGCCGGTCCCGCCGCCGATAATCAGCACGCGCCGGGGGTCTCTTTGGCAGTCGAGCGTGAGATGCGCCATGATCTCATTATAAAGAAATTCCGTGTTGACCGAGGACTGCACGATGCCGTCGATGACGAGCGTCTTCCCGAGGTCCTTGTGCTCAAAGATCATGACCTTCTGGCCGCACGCGGCCTCCCGCTCATAAAGGATGTCGCCGATCTCATAGCCGAGCTTCATGGAATCGGATTCGTCCTCAAAGAACATCAGCTTTTCTTTTTGATTGTCTTCGTCGTAGATTTTTAGAATCATCTTCGGCATCCTTTGGTATTTTTATAATATAAACTTCATTATATCCGGATTTAGGGCTCCCCGCAAGCCCGGCGGGCCGAGGAAGGCCGCTTTTCCTGCCGCCGATGGACGCGGCCGGACTCGGAAAGTTCCCCGAGGGGACGTCCGCCGGTCCATCAAGCGGCGGGCCGCGCGCATAGCCGGAATGATTTTTCCCCGCCGGAGGCCGGAGGGGGCCCGCGGGGGAACCCGAGGCTTTTGGAGAGCGCCGTCCCGAAGCGGGCGCGCCGACGTTCCTGCCGGGTTACTGCAAAACCCCTAAAGGGCAAAAAAATATCCGCACAGACGAACCGAAAAACGGCTTGCTGATGCGGATACCCATGGTGGAGACGTCCGGGCTCGAACCGGAGACCTCCTGCGTGTGAAGCAGGCGCTCTAACCTGCTGAGCTACGCCTCCGAGTGTGCTTCGTCATTATAGCACAGGGAAACGGATTTTGTCCACAGCAAAATACGAAAAAAGCGAAAATCCGGGCGGCGCTTTTCCGGGAACAGGAAAAAATTTATAATTCGTTCATGGCCTTGCCGCCGTTTCGGTGTAAAATAATACCGGACTTAAAAAAAGGAGCGGATGGTTTGTGATCATGCAGAGACTGCGGAATTTTATGTATGGGCGAAACGGCACCGACGCGCTCGCGCTCGTCTTCCTTGGCGGGGGCCTGCTGCTGGGGGTTCTCTATCGGTTCACCGCGTGGCTCCCGGTCTACGGGGCGTCGCTTGCCTGCTACATTTACAGTCTTTTCCGCACTTTTTCGCGCAATGTGGACAAGCGCCGGGCCGAGAACGCCAAATTCGAGGGCTTTTGGCGGAAGGCCAAAAATAGCTGGGGCCTCCTGCAAAGCGGCGCGGAGGAGCGGAAGGCGTACCGCCATTTTCGCTGCCCGAGCTGCCGCCAGAAGATCCGCATCCCCCGCGGCAGGGGAAAGGTCGAGGTCCGCTGCCCGAGCTGCGGCACGGCCTTCGTCAAAAAGGTCTGAACCAACGAAATCGGAAAAGAAAAAGAGCCTTGGAAGAGGCTCTTTTTTCATAGTTTCATAAAGAAGAAGAAGCTTCTCCGCGGAGGTCCCCCGCGGCTTTAGGCATACCGAGGGCGTCGGCCGGCCCGGCGGAAAGGTTCGGGCGTCCGCGGGCGGCATGGCGTTCCGGCTCGCTTACCCGAAGTACCGCTTCGCGCCGTTGTGGTAGGCGCCGACCTTCGAGGAGTAGGCGGTCTCTACGCTTACCTCCGAGCCCTTTGCGTGGGCGGAGGCCAGCTCGTCCAAGTTTTCAAACACGGCGGAGAGCGCCGCCTCCACCTCGTCGGCCGGGAGGTCGGAGCGGCAGACGAGCAGCGTTTCGACCGAGAGGGTCGCGCAGGAGACGTCCGTGCCGTAGACGTCCGCGGTGACGGTGGCGTAGGAGAAAAAAGGATATTGCCCGGTGAGCTTCGCGGAGGCCACCGAGGTCATGCTCAAAAGCCGGATGTCGTGCGTTTTTATGTATTCGAGCACGCCGGCGCTGGGCAGGGCGGAGACG
>CAZAAR010000009.1:0-1877 GCA_964483415.1 uncultured Oscillospiraceae bacterium | reverse complement strand
CTGGGCCAGCACCTCGGTGATGCCCAGGGCCTTGGCCATGGACTCGGCCGCGGCGGAAAAATTCTGATATTTGACGGTGATGTCGTCATAGGAGATGCCGTGCGCCTCGAGGATCGCCCGGGCTGCGGCCTCGGTCGCGGTGCCGGACGCGCCGACGGCCACAACCTTTCCGGCAAGGCCGCCGACGGAGGTGATTTCGCTCTCCGCGGGCACGACGATCTGCACGGGCTTGGCGTAGAGCGCCGCGGCGACCGAGACGCCCTTGAGCTTGTTCTCCGCGAACATCTCTTTGCCGTTCAGCGCGTAATATAGGATGTCGTTCTGCGCGATCGCAAAGTCCGCGTCGCCGCCCGCGAGCATCCCAAGGTTCGAAACGGAGCCGTCCGTGGACAGGATCTCCGTATGGCAGCCCGCGTACTTGTCCCAGATGGCGGCCATGTAGTTGCCGAAGGTGTAATAGGTCCCGGAGGTCCCGCCGGTGGCGAAGCGGTACTGCTTGCCGGGGGCCTGCGTTTTGGCGCAGCCGCCGAGCAGGACGAGCGCCGCGAGCAGGGCGGCGGTTTTTTTCCACATAAAAATCACTTCCCGGATGTCGGATTCGTTTCGCTGTAGAGCCAAAGGGCGGCCAAAAGCTCCTGCGGCACAAACCCGGCCAGCAGCCGGTATTCGTGCGGGAGCTTCGCGCCGGTCATGGCGGGCTCGATCAGCGAGTAGATGAAGGAGAGAATGTCCCGGCGTTCGAGCTTCCGCAGCAGGGCCGACCGGTGGTGCAGGTCCCGCTCGGCGCCGAGCGCGAGCTCCACACGTTCCGCGCCCTGTTTCCAATAGGGCAGGAAGGCGTTGAGGACCTCCGAGGCAAACCCGGGGCCGCCGTAGACGGGGGTCGGGTCGATTTCAAAGCATTCGCCGGCGATCTCCGCGCAGACAAGGCCGAGCAGCGCGGGCATTCTCCCCGGGCGCAGGCGGCGGATCTCCGCGACGCTCCTCACCAGCTTGGTGCGGAAAAAATCCCTCGCCTCGGTCTCGGCGTAGATCCCGGTCCCGATTAGCAGCGCCGGGAACGTCTCCCGGCACGCCTGCGTCAGCGGGCCGGCCGTCCCGGGAATGAAGCTGTAGCGGTCGCCTTCAAGATAGCCGAAGCTCTTCATGGTGTCGTTGTAGCCCAAGACCAGGTTTCGGGCGGAGAGCAGGGTGTCCCATTCCATGCTTTTGCCGAGGGACCACTGCGGCCGGATCACGCGCACCGGCAGATCGGTCTCATAGTTGCGCTCGATGCCCGCGGCCTTGAGGTCCACGGCGAGGATCTCGTCCGCGCCCATGTCAAGCGCCAGATTGACCGGTATATTGTCGCTGTATCCGCCGTCGATGTATTTTTTTCCGCCGATCTCCCGCGGCTGCATCGAGGGGAAGACCGCGGAGGAGGCCATCATATATTCCGCGAGCATGCCCTCCGGGATGTCGGAGAGCAAAAAGGGCGCGGGCTTCATCGAGGGGTACTCCGTCGTCATCATGCCGTACTCGACGCCGCTCCTCCGCATCCGCTCCTCGCTGAACCAGACGCCCATCAGCTCCTTGAGCGGGGAGGGGTCCATCCGCGTGGTGATGGCGTCGCCCAGAAAGTCGAGAAAGACCGCCTTCATGGATTCCGGAAGGAACTTCGCCTCGGCGATCGTCGCGGGGCGCTTTCCGGAGCGCAGGATCACGTCCTCGGTGCGGAGGCGGAGCCACATCTGTTTCGCGCTTTCAAAATCCCCCGACGCCATCATGGCGCCGTTGAGCGCGCCGACCGAGGAACCGGTGACGATCTGATAATCGATGCCGAGCTCGCGGATCGCCTGGGCGCCGGGCGCTGGGCCTCGCTGATCGGCCTGATGGCG
>CAZAAR010000008.1:0-45305 GCA_964483415.1 uncultured Oscillospiraceae bacterium | reverse complement strand
ATTATACCATACCAAGAACTATCAGGGGACTACAACGGTATCTCTCCGGGGGATATTATCTCCACTATTATACCATACCAAGAACTATCAGGGGACTACAACCTTAACGCAGCAGGTTCCTCCGGCGGTCTCATTATACCATACCAAGAACTATCAGGGGACTACAACTGTCTGCCTTGGTACTTCATAGACAAACGAATTATACCATACCAAGAACTATCAGGGGACTACAATTTATTTTTCCTCAAGAGGTATTGCAAGCTTTCTTGATATGAAGAATAAAAAAATTGACCGCAGCATCGCATCAATGCTACGGTCAATTTTTGCGTCAGTGAGGACATGATAGTAATAAGCGACTCGCTCTTGCTGTTGAAAGTGAAGATGCTCACTATTCAAACGAGATGTCTTTCTTCCATCCCGGATGCTGCCATAGGGGGTCACGTGCGCGACCTGCGTATTATTTCAAACGGCGCCCGTCGGTTGTTTCGGGGCCTATGCCTGAACTTTTACAGGGGGAGTATGTCTCTACCGGCCGAGAGACTTACCGGCGACTTGGGGCTTAGCAAAGTGATACTGCTCTCTGTGCTCTGCTTTCACAACCTCACCGAAGGTCTGGTTCGAGAGTAAAGAGGGAACCCGGCGTTGGAGAATGCAATCGTTTCCAAGTGCATTGCATTAGCGCAATGCCCTCTCAGAGCTTCTGTGAGCCCTTTCTATGTCCGCCATGTAAAAACACTTGAGGCCCGAGTCAAACAAGCCCCTGCGCGGCTCTGAGCGCTTGCAAGTGAACACACGCATAGTCCACCACCAATCACCCAAAATGTGTTTCCTATCTGCCGTCCGTTTGCCGTCCAAGCAGACAAAAACAGGCGGAAAGAGTCTATGCCAAAACGTATGTTCTATGCGACAAACGGCTTTACTATGCATAAAACGTTCACAAAGCGCAACAGTACGAAGGCCGAGGGGCTCATTGGGTATGTGTACAGCTTTATACTCTTCTTCTGTTCGCACATCGAGAATGATTACTTCGTTTTCGCTGTCGATTCTGGCCTTTGCGTCTTCTGCGGTGATCTTTTTATACGCTGTTTCAGAAGAGAGGGTGGCGTCCTTTGAAGCTGCCGGATTTTTCGGTGAGGCTATTCCAGTTACAAGAAGCACACCCAATATAATGCCATATAGGGTTGAAATATATGGGTTTGCAGTGATCGGACAGGCCCCGGTCGAGCATCCAATTAACCTGTATAAGACGAAATACCCAACAAGACCGCCTGTTACGGCACCAACTAAATAATACATAATCATACTTCGTTCGCTCCTTTTCAGCAAGATGGTCCGCTCGTTTTGATAAGTTTAACACCATCCAATGCAGAAAAACCGCGACCTTATCACATATAAAGTGTAATGATAAGGTGAGCACGAGGCATTTACAGTTTCAGTTGGAAGTATAAAAGGGCAGACCCAACTTGATGATGGACGAAAAAATTAATGCATCAGATGACTGATACACAAAAAGATATAAAGAATGCTAAAAAGCACGGGCATCAACATAATGCGTGCTCCGGGCTTCACGGTGAATCTCTCCGTAAGAATCAATACTTCAAAATAATACGCTATGGCACCAAACAGATATGCGATGCTTCGCATGATAATATGTACATTTCCCCAAGCATGCTGGAAAAATACAGCAAATATAAAAAAAACAGCTGCAATAATACATATAATATTTCTTACTAACAGTAGTTTGGTGTCTCCAGGCGATGTGGAGAGCTCAAGTTTTTTTACATTAGTATTATTTTTGATGTTGCAGACCGGCTGAATCTTGTCATCCATAACTTATTATCCTCTATATAATATTCCCTCAATTTAACCTTCAGATAATACTTATTTGAGGGTATTTTCAATGGTACGGCGAACGAGATGGCCGAATTGGAACATGCGGCCGTCCCTGTGAAAGAATACTACGGAGTATAAGATTTATTTTCGGTTTTGCTATTTTCTCGCATTTCCGAACAGGTCATTCCAAAATATTTATTGAACATCTTATAAAATCCACGCATATCGCTATAACCTACCGCCATGGCGATATCTTTGATCGGCATATCCGTACTAACCAGCAGATCCTGCGCATGCTTCATTCTTATGTTGACCAGACATGATTGTATTGAGAAGCTTGTTTCCTTTTTAAAAAGCCTGCTGGCGTAAGCCGGAGACATATACACAAGATTTTCTATATCTTGTAATTTAATATCCCGAGCATAATTTTCTTCTAGATATTTGACTATTGACGGGGAGACTGTTTTTACACCAGAATTGCCGTAATCCACATTATAAAACTGATATATGCGTCCAAAGGCAATATCCATTATACATTTAATATCCGTTATATTTTTTGCTGTCGAGAGACCGTTAATTGTATCAAAAGTCAGCCGATAAAAACGAGTGTCATAAAGGTCTTTGTTGTAGAATTTCAGATAGATGATGTGGAACAGCATTTCAACGCCTGTTTGTACCCAGACAATATCGTTTTCCCGGTATGCCATCTGCATAATTTCATCAAATCCTGCATAGCTTTCGTCATAACGGCCGGCCATAAGATTTATAAAGATATTGGCCGCCTTTCCTTCTATCCCTTTCCAAAACGTTTCAAGCTGCTTGGAATCCAAATCGTTTTGATAGAGAAAAAAGGAAAGCGGTTTTGAGGTTGGTATATTCGCTTCTTTTTCAGACTCATTCATGATGAATTGAGCCCTGGCCGTACTGGCAATATCCACTGCTTTTTTGTCGGCGCACCTCCCTGGCGGAATATTGAGTTTCGCCAACGAGAAAAGCAGCTCGGCCAGAGGAACGATATCATCCTTGGTAGAGATCATCTGAGTCGTCAAAGCCTCTTCGATTTTATTGGCATCCAAATGAAAACGGTTTACCCATGAGCATTGCATTTTTTTGGCATTTGTGATATTGATATCATCCGTATAAACAAAGCCGGAAACGAAATATCCCACAGGCCTCCCCTTGTAAAATGTTGGAGCGATCCATTCAAAAAGGCCCGCGTGACAAGTTATGATTTGATAGTTATACTCATCGAATGATTTGTTTACTGCGGCTTTACGTTGGTTGACGCAGGCAATTTTACCATTTTCAGAGGTTTGGATAAGCCTGCACAAGCTACAGTTGGAGCTGACCTCTTCATCCAATTTGTCCAACGTATATATGGGACAAAAAATACATTGTAAACCCGTCAGCTTGCTATAGTTTGAAATGATAGATAAAATACCGTTTCTCAGCGTATCATCCATTGCGTATTCATCCTTTCATATTATAGAGCTGGTTTTAGTGTATCTTCTTGGAAAAGCTCTCTTCAGAACTATGGGCAGCCGGCCGACCAGTGAGAAAAGCACCGGATAAATAAAATATAAAACAAGAAAAGAGCGTATTGAGCCCCGCCCGTATTCACTTGTCCTGCAACGCTTACGGTCGTGTACCCAATATGCTCTTTTCTATATCTTTTGTTGCCGGGAAAGCGCTGACGAAAGAAGTCTTATGCGGGTTTTCCATGCGCATTTTTCGTTCCGCAAGGAAGAGAGCGCCATATATGCCGTGTGTATTTTAGGCTTTTCCGATACGGCAGGGCGAAAAAAACGCAGGTAAGTCACGTGGGGTGATTTCATCGGCGCTTCCTTTACAGTTCGTAAAGGACCACTCATGACGAGCCGATACTCGGGGGGAGTATTAATCGGCCATGATTTCTTCAGGGGTGAGGATCTTTACACCGGGAATGATTTCGGAAACGATGGTATAGTTGATCATCTGCTTGTAGTTGACGTTCTCGTATACGCTATTTCCGCCCCAGTATCCGCAGCCCAGAGATACTGTCTGAGCAAGGCCGTTGTCTTGACGGCCGCTGCCGCAGGTGGCGGGCTGATTGACCATAATGCGTCCGGCGGGAAGCTTGCCGGCAACCATATCGATATGTTCGGGGTTGTTGCTCCAGAGGCAGCTCGAATGTCCGGCGCCCTGCTTCAGCAGATTGGTCCTCGCCCTTTCGACGGCGTCTTCAAATTTGTCGTAGAGATAAAGACGGGTGGTGGGGAACAGAATTTCGCCGGAAAGTACCTCGTCCTCGCCGCATTTATCGACCTTCAGAAGAAGGATGGTGGTATCCTCGGGAATCTCAATACCGGCAAGCTGGCAAACTTTGTAGGAGCGCTGGCCGACCACGTCGCGGTTGATGATTCCGTTGATAAACGCGGTTTCACGCAGTTTTTGGAGCTGGTCGGTGTCGTCGATGTAATACCCTTTTCTCTTCTTATAGGCGGCGATCACTTCGGCGGCCTTCGAGGAGGGACAATGGATGGTCTGCTCACCCGTGCACGGCATGCCGAAGTCGATCATGCGGGTCCCGACGATCTGGTCGACGATGGCGTCCACATCCTCGTAATCCTCGTCGATAATGCACTGTGCATTACCTGCGCCGACGCCCATAGAAGGTTTACCGCTGGAAAGCGCGGCCTTGACCATGCCCGGGCCGCCGGTTGCGATGATCAGGTCGACGGCGGCCATCAGGTCGGCGGTATCCTGCATGGTTCCGTCGGGTACGACCTGAACCAAATCTTCAGGATATCCGTGTTCCCTGAGGGCCTGACGCATGAGGTCCACCGTAAACGCGGTCGAGACCTTGGCGCCCGGATGAGGGGATACGATCATCGCGTTCCTCGTCTTGAGGATGTTGAGGCCGTTTCCGATCGGGGTGGCCGCGGGGTTAGTCACCGGGCTGATGCAGGCGAGAACGCCGACCGGTTTGGCGTATTTCCACAGTTTTTTCTTTTCATCGTGCTCGATCAGACCTACGGACTTTCTGCCTTTGAGGTACATGTAGGTGCCGGAGATGGTGTTTCTGAGCTTGGCCATCTTGAAATCAAAAGTTCCCTTGCCGGTATCATCCACGGCAATTTGAGCGATACGTTCTTTTTCATCCCAGACTTTATGCGCAACAACGTAGACCATATCATCTACCTGTTCCTGTGTATAATTGGCGATCTGAGCTTGTGCAGCCCTGGCTTTGGCCATCAATGCATCAATTTTTTCATTTGCCATTTTGGAAACCTCCTACCGCATAATAAATTATTTATTTCAAGTAATAATTACATGATCACAGGCTCTTCGACGCCGGTGAGTACTCTATATGTACCAAGTGCCAGAGCTTCCTGTTCCATCTCACCGGGATAGAGAGTGAAAGGAGCAAAACTCCCTACATAGGACTTAATCGTGGAGATCAGCTTCTCGCTGTGAGCCATGCCGCCGGTGAAAAGAATGGCATCCACATTTCCGCGCAGGGCGGCGTAACAACTGCCGATTTCTTTTGAAATTTGGTATGCCAGAGCATTGAAAATGAGCTCGGCCTTTTTATCGCCATCAGCGACACGTTTCTCTACTTCACGCAGGTCGACTGTGCCCAGATGCCCTTTAAGGCCGGCATTGCCGCGAACCATTCTGTGAGCTTCTTCTTTCGTGAGACCCAGATCATAACAGATGTGCAGCATGAGGCCAGTGGCTACGGTGCCTGCGCGATCGGCGGAGAATGGCCCCCAGCCTTCGCTGCCTTCGTTGCTATCGATGGCGATCCCATACTCATGGGCGCCAATGCTGATCCCTCCGCCCAAATGGCAGATAATAAGCCTGAGATCTTCATAAGGCTTGCCGATGTCGCCGGCATACTTTCTGGCCACAGCTTTCTGATTTAAGTAGTGGATGCTGGGCGTTCTTTCAACCCCGGGCATGCCGGAAACGTGCGCAAGTTCGGGGAATTCATCCACCATATCGGGGTCCACCAGATAAACAGGTACTTTGCGGCCCTCCAGCAGGGCGTCAATCAGAGGCAGGACGATGCGGTTGCCATGGATAGGACGATCATCAGGATGATAATAATCCATGATAATCTCCCTGCATTTGCCCTCGACTAGGTATGTGCCGCCCTTTTTGACGCGGAACGGCGGAGCGCGCATGACAATGGCATTGAAGTCATTTATAGTGTACTTGTTCATGGCAAGAAATTCAAGGACAATGTCTTTGCGGTAGGCCACCTGATCTTTCGACAGGGGATGGGCCTCCATATCTTCCATGGAATGAAGAAGGGATTTGGTCACGATATGCTTATCATCTTCATAGATAGAGACCTTTGATGAGGTGCCGCCCAGATTCAAAATTAAAAGTTTATAGCTCACGGGGATCTTCCTTTCAAAAAAACTTCACATCAAAGCGGGGGTTGTCAGCCATCTTTGCTGCCCAAGACGACCGCCGCCGCGAGAATAATGGACATGCATTTTTCTTCCGGGGAGGAACCGCGGCTGGACATGACGACCGGACACTTCGCCCCGACAATACAGCCGGCCGATCCCGCGTGGCAAGTGACGGTAAGCGCCTTGGACAAAATGTTGGCGGCGTGGATGTTAGGCGCGATCAAGATATCGCAGTCTCCGGCGACGGGGCTCTCAAAACCTTTCTGCGCGGCGCTCTCGCTGCTCATGGCGCAATCGTAAGAGATCGGCCCCTCAACGATGCAGTCCGTGATTTCGCCGTCGATGTTCATTTGCTTGAGGGCGGCAGCTTCCACGGTTTCCGGCATCTTCGGATTGACTTTTTCGATACAGGCAAGGACACCGACCTTGGGGCAGTCGCAACCGATACTGTGCATGGCGGAGACGGTATTTTTAATGAGTTCTTTTTTCTGATCAAGCGTGGGATAAGTAAGCATACCGCCGTCAACAACCGCTACCAGCTTGTGATAGCCCGGTATTTCAGCGATAAAGAGCGCGCTCATGAGGTTGCCCATGCTGAGGCCGTTTTCCAGATTCACAACACCCTTAAGGAGAGCGGCGGTCTCCAGCCTGCCTTTCATCAGAAAGTCGGCTTTACCATCGCGTATAAGCTCAATTGCCTTTGCGATCGCCTCGGAAGGGTTGGCCACATCGTAGATATCCTTATCCGGTACGGATTTCCCCATCTCCGTCAGGATATGTGTAATGACGGCCTTGTCGCCCACCAATATGGGAGCGGCCACGCCCCGATCGCAGGCCAGCATGATCGCCTCTATGGTGTGGGCGTCACCGGCCGCGGCAACCGCAACTCTGAATATTTTCCCTGAAGCTATGACTTTTTTTGTCACTTCATCAAAACTTTTTACATCCAAAACGAGTATCTCCTCTCATATAATTTAGGATCCTAATCGAGACAACCCGATTGTTCCTATTGGAACATATTTTAAAAAACGTCTAAGGTAACTTTACGCGAATCGCCGTACCTGTTTTCGTTCCGCCGCAATAGCCTGTAATCGAGCCGGAGATTTGGACGGGCCTTGCATGGGCGTCGCTGCTCAAATTGGGAATCAGAAAGGCGCCCATGCAAGGAAAAGGACGCTCCGCAAATACCGTGTGCATTTCGAGCGTTTCCGACATGGCAAGGCAAAAAGACGTCGGAAGGATATGGACGGCGGCCGGATTCCGCGCTTTCCTTAGCCGATGCCGCAAAGGTTGGAAATGAGCGGGATAAGGAGAGCCGTAGCGGGGATAAGAATAAGGTAGGGGAGCACGCCGCATTTCAGCATATCGGTTGTTTTGAAATATCCATAAGAATAAGACAAAACCAGTACGCCGTCAAACGGCAGAAGAAAGCTTGCGGCAGACCAGAAACAAGCCATCATCAGCAGTGGAGCGGCGCCGACGCCGGTAGCTGCGGCAATGCCCAGCAGAGGGACGGAGACCAAGGTAAGAACGGCAGAACCGGCGGGAACGAACATGTGGATCACCGCCACAAAGATCGTGCAGATCAGGAAGACGACCATCGGAGAGAAAACGGACATATCCGGCAGGACGGTGTTGACGATCCACTCGATGGAACCGGTAGCCGTCAGTCCGCCGACAAGGGCCGTGATGGAGCCCATCATGAACAGGGTATCGTAGTTTGCGTATTTGTCATAGGTCTTCCAATCCAGAACATCAATGCCAGGCAGAAACATGACCGCCATGGCCAAAACAGCAACAAGAGTGGTGTTCAAAAAAGGAAACCAGGTGCTTAGAATCCAGAGGACGATTTCTACGCCGATCACGATCAGCGTTTTGATTTCCTTGGTAGTGAGCCTGCCAAGTTCCGTAGAAAGTTGATTGGCGTATTCCATTGTCTCTTTGGTGAGGTTTTCCGGTTTAAACGCGAGTGTGCAGGAAAACGCGCAGACAAAAACGGCAATAATCATAATCGGGAAACCCACGAGCATCCAGTCGAGAAAGCGAACGGTGACTCCGATGTTTTCAAGCAAGTTGATAGCGATGATGTTGGCAGGCGTGCCGGCCGGAGTCGCAAAGCCACCGGCGCAACAGGCAAACGGAATGCCGATCATCAGGGCTTTCCCCAGATTTGAGTCTTTGCCGTTTCCATTTATTTTAAGGACTTTAATTGCCAGAGTGGCGATCAGCGCGCAAGTGGCCATATTGGACATGATGGAGCTGAGCAGCGCGGCGGTCATCATAATGCCAAGGACAAAAAGTTTGGTGTTCTGTTTTGTCAATCTTATAAAAAATGCGCAGATACGGTCAGGAATTGTTGTTTCGGCAAGGGCTGCATTGATTGCATAAGTTGCGAATACAAAGAAAAAGGCAGTACCCGCGAATGTTCGATAAGCATCATTTATAGTATATATGCCCACCAGCACCATCAGCATGGAAAGCCCCAAACCGGTCATGCTCATAGGGAAGGATTCGCAAATCCACATCACGACGGCGGCAAGGAAAATACCCATTGACAGCAGACCTTCCCTTGAAAGGTCGGGCGGCAATGACATAACGCCACAAGCCGCTATAATGATTACCGCTAAAATAATTCCAATAACTTTTTTGTTTTTGAGTGACACTTCTCATTCCTCATTCCTTTTATACTATCGATAAACCCGCTGAAAAAACCTCATTACTTATCCATATATAAGAAGAAACACCATAATTCAATAGGATAGATCTATGTACGGAAAAGTTCATGCTGAAACAAAAGGTTCATTTTTTAGCTTTTCAATGTGCGACCAATTATGTGCAATATTCATATGGATTCTGCGGACTAACCTGAATACTAAGTGAATTCAACAAGTACTACAGTAAAAATTTTAATCCGTATTCCAGAAGCCGTCAATGAACGAAAAACGGAATGGTGAACAAAAACGGAAAATATCATCATAATTAACAGTATTATCGCATTTTCGTTCAAATAAGTTCGCTAAACATGGACGAGTACATTGTCAAAACAGCCATTAAGATAATATAATTATGCTAACAATTTGATAAAGTTGCTGAACCAAATCCCAGCGTAAAATCGGTTAGCCCCCCCAGAATCTCCATAGGCGATTTCGCACAATTCCAATTATAAATGAGGAGGGTCAAAATTATGGAAGTTTTGCGAAACAAAAGCAATGACAAGCCACTTAAGCTATGGGATCGGTTATCATATTCCATCGGTTCAATGGGCTTCTGCATCATGTTTATGACTGTAGGTGGATATCTGTTATATGTATATACGGATATATTCTACCTTAACCCCGTGACTGCGGCGAATATTTTCCTTTTCACACGTTTCTGGGATGCCATTAATGACCCGATGATGGGCGCGATTGTTGACAAACGGCCCTTCATGAAACGTGGTAAGGGCGTATATCGTCCTTGGATCCTTATTTCAATCCCGTTCTTGGTTCTTACCTTTGGTTTCTGTTTCACCATGCCTTCTTTCATCGTGAGCGAGACCGGCAAGACCATTTGGGCTATTACGTTCTATGTCCTTTATACGATGGCCCAGACTGTCGGCCAGGTGCCTTTTGGCACTATGTCTAACGCGCTTACTACCAATAGCCAAGAGCGTGGCTTGCTGGGTTCTTACCGCAACTTTGGTGAGAATATCGGTGCCTTGGTTGTCTCACTGGTTATCATGGGAATGGTCGGATTTTTCGGCAATAACGGCGAGAACCCCGCTGCCGGCTTTTCCGGGGCTGCATGGGTATTTGGCATCATCGCCGCCATTTGCCTGTTTATTTGCTGGAAAAGCACAAAAGAGCGCGCCATCGTTGATATTGACAGCAAAGTTGGGATGAAGGATTCCTTTAAAATGCTTTTAAAGAACCGCCCAACCCTCTGCATGATCTTAGGTCTCTTCGTTGCCGCTGTCATTATTAACTTCCGCTTCGCTTACATTATGTATTATGCGAATGTCTATCTGGCAGGCGAAACATCCATTATCACAACCATCAACTCGGTACAGACCTTCGTTGCAATTATATCCTTCTGGATTGTCAACTGGATGTTTAAACACATGGAGAAAAAGACGATGCTTATTATCACCGGCGTGCTGTTTATCGCGGACGGCGTGATCTCGCTGATCGCAAAACAGAACGTCCCCCTGATTATCGCAGCCAGCGTACTTTTCGGTTTCCTGATGGCTTTGTCCTTCTCCACTATCTGGGGCTCCATTCCTGACGGCGTTGAATATGGCCTTTGGAAGAGCGGAGTATGCGCGCCCGCTTTCATCTTCGCCATGGTGACCTTCGCCCAGAAATGCGGCATTGGCATCGCCTCGTGGCTTGCAGCCATTTCCCTTTCCTCTGTCAATTATGTCGCCGGAGAGGTGGCAAGCGAAACTACCGCCAACGGCATCTATCTCTGGAACGGCGCTGTCCTTGCGGTAGGCGGCGTACTGTTCCTGCTGGCCGTTCTGCCCTACAACCTGAATAGTAAGCGTTACTGCGAGATCGTCAAAGAGCTTGACGCTCGCAAAGCGGAAAATGTTTAATTCCTTCCAGGAGTAACAGGACGAGCTTTTCCAAAAATACCACCCCCGGTCTGCAAGAATATGCAGACCGGGGGTGGTACACAGGTTTTATCCCGTGTCGTTTCGTCTTTTTGAATCTATGGGGGCTAGCTGATTCATACGGACCAAATAATCTGAAAACAATTTTCTATGAATGCGGCAGGAAAGGAGCGGATTTCATTCTTAAAGTATTTGAAATTTCACGTATGACAAATCATAATGGGCCCGGGATAAGGACGCTCGTCCATTTTAAGGGTTGTCCTTTGCGTTGTCGCTGGTGCTCTACCCCGGAATCGCAGCTTCGGGAGCCGGAACTTCTTTACAAATCCGCCCGCTGTATTCTGTGCGGAGCTTGTATGCGGGCGTGTCTGGCAGGCGTCATTACGCCGGCAAAAGAGACAGAGAAAAAGCTGCTTATCGACAGAAATCTCTGCAACCGCTGTTTCACATGCGTTTCAGAATGTTGCAGCGGGGCTCTATCCAAAAGCGGAAAAGACTGGTCCGTGGAGGATCTTGTGAAAGAGATCTGCAAGGATGAAATATTCTTTGCCAACTCCGGCGGCGGAGTAACCTTTTCCGGCGGAGAGCCTCTTATGTATGTGGACGAGGATATGGTCGAGCTGTATCGCCGTGTCAAAGAAAAATCCATCACCATCGGAGTTGATACAACCGGATATGTTCCATGGGAGAATATTGAGCGGCTTCTTCCCTATATCGACTTTTTCCTCTGGGATCTGAAGGTCATGGATCCGGCGAAGCACAGGGAATTTACCGGCGTGGATAACAGGCTGATCCTTGAGAATCTTGAAAAAGTGGAAGAGAACGCGCAAAAGTATGGGACCAGAGTCTACATCAGGTGCATTCAGGTACCCGAATTGACGGACTCTGACGAAAACCTCAGGGAGACCTGCAAATTTCTCTCGGGAATGAAATGCATCGAGGAATTGGATCTCGTGAATTTCCACCACTTGGGATTGAAGCGATATGAGGCCTCGGGGCATCCCTACCTGATGGAGGGGACGGAGCCGTTGCCGAAAAACATCCTGGAAGAAAAACGAAAGCTTGTAGAAAGCCTCGGCATTCCATGCAAAATTAATTTCTGAGGATCCGATCCGGTTTTTTCCGCATCGTTGCGAAAACCGGAGTCGGGCGAAACAGACTTTACCATGAACTGCCCTTGGAGAGGGGCATATAAACTACTACTTCATCATATGGAGAGAAAAACATGAATACAAAATGTGTCGAAAATCCACAGGAAGTGGACACATGGCAGCATTATTTTGAAAGAACCTGCTCTCCTCGCGTAAAGCAGGCTATCAAGCGGGCGGTGCGTACGCCTGAAGTATGTCTGGAGCATGCTTTGACCGAGATTGAAGTACATAAGGAAACAGATGGAAAAGTTTCTCATATCGTTCAGCGCGCGATGATTTTCAAACGCTTTGAGGAGACGAGAACTCTTAATATTTACGATAATGAGCTTATCGTCGGCAACGTCAACAGCAAAGTCCGCGGCTCGCTGATCTTCGGCTATCTGCTGGGAAACCAGCTTGACGCGGAGCTCGGCGACCCGGTTTACGACTATGAGATCCGTTCCAACGACCGCCATCACATCTCCGAGGAGGAGCGCAAAGTCATCCGGGAGCAGATCGTGCCGTTCTTCAAGGGGCGCTGCATGGAGGACGCGATCCGCGCGGCGGCGGACGGCGATGTGAAGGACAAGGCCTTCGCCGGCGGAATCTGCCCGCACCTTCCCAACTTTGCGGATCTGATGACCCGCGCCGACGCCGGCCATGCCCTCTCAAACTACGAGAAGATTTTAAAAATCGGCCTTTCCGGCATCCGCAAACAGGTTGAACTTTACCGGGATGCCAACGTCAACGATTACAGCCATTTTCATCAGAAGAGCAAGGCGGATTTCTATGAGGCCTGCCTGATTTGCCTGGACGGAGCCGAGGCTCTCTGCAACCGCTATTCCGCTCTGGCCGCCGACATAGCCGAAAAGGAAGCCGACCCGAAGCGCAAGGCGGAACTTCTTGAGATTTCCCGCATTACGAAAAAAGTCCCGATGCAGCCCGCTGAATCCTGGTATGAAGCGGTTCAGGCCGTTTGGATGATTCAGGTTCTGATCCTTGGCGAGCAGATGAACTACGCGGATTCCTTCGGACGCTTCGACCAGTATATGTATCCTTACTACAAGATGTCTGTTGAGGATAAGAAAGAGATGACTCGGGAGCAGGCTCTGGAGCTTCTGGAATGCTTCTTCGTCAAGACCTCCGAGTGGACTCAGCTTTATGATTACAACTCCGCTTCCGTGCAGGTGGCGTTCCCGATCACACAGAACCTGCTGCTGGGCGGACAGACCAAGGACGGCAAAGACGCCTGCAACGAAGTGACCATGCTGGCGCTGGAGGCCGAGGAACAGGTCGGTCTGATCCAGCCGGAGATCGCCATGCGCATCTGGGAGGACACCCCCACGGAATACCTTCGCAAAGCAGCCGAAGTGGTGCGACTTGGCCGCGGCAAGCCGAAATTTTATGGTGACCGCAAAGCCATCGCCATGATGCACCGAGCCTATCCGGATATGAGCGAAGAGGATCTGCGCGACTACGCCGTCATCGGATGCATTGAAATCAGCATGCCGCATATCACGCAACAGCACTCCGCCTCCGGACATTTCAATATCGCAAAGATCCTCGATCTGACGCTTCATAACGGCAAATGCTCCATCTGCGGCAAACAGTTGGGGCCGGAGACCGGCGATCCGCGCACGTTCAAGACCATGGACGAATTTCTCTCTGCATATAAAAAACAGAACGACTATTTCATGAATATTCTCTGCCGTGCCATCACCGTAGAGATGAAGGTTCAGGCCAAATGGTCCGAAGCGCCGTTCACCTCCTGCTTGTTGGAAGGCCCGCTGCAAAAGGGCGTCGACTTGATTCAAGGCGGCTGCTGGAACACTTCGTTCGGCGTGATGCTGGCCGGTTCCGCAAACACCGGAGACTCCATGGGTGTCATCGACACACTGGTGTATAAAGAGAAAAAGTATACCATGGATGAGCTGATCACCGCGCTGGACGCCGACTGGGTCGGTTATGAGGCTATGCAGCAAACCTGCATTAACCAAGTGCCAAAATACGGCAACGACGACGACTACGCGGACGGCTGGGTCGCAACCGTTCAAAATATCTGGTACGATGCGATCGATCGCTGCAACCTGAACCGGGCCAATTTCCCGGAGTACGGCGGATATTTCCGCGGCGGTTCCTGCCTCGGCAACTCCGCGGCCTCTGCCGGAATGGCTGTCTGTGCTCTGCCCGACGGCTTCAAGAAGGGCACGCCTTTGGCCGATGCCATGTCCCCGACCCAAGGCCGCGACATCAATGGAACGACCGCCGTCCTGAAATCCCAGAGCAAGCTTCCGTCCTCTCGTTTTGAGATGGGAACGCTTCTGAATCAGCGTTTCTCTCCTCAGCTTCTCACTACCGACGAGGATGTGGACCGCTTTGTCGATTATCTGCGGGCATTTGAGGCCCTGGGAGATTATCACGTCCAATTTAACGTCATCAACAGCAAGACCTTGCATGCGGCAATGGAAGAACCCGACAAATATAAGGACCTGCTGGTCCGCGTTGCCAGTTATGTCTCCTACTTCGTAGAAATCGATCCTGTGGGCCAGATGGATATTATCCACCGCACCGAACAGGAAGAGTGGTGATGGCCGGCGGCTCTGTCCGTTGAAGTCATAAATTCGGTACTGATTTCCTAAAAAGACCCGGGCATCCGCACCCGGGTCTTTTATAAATTGTTCTTCCGATATGATTCAACAAGTTCGCCTTTCAGGCGGCTTTACGTTCACATCACGCGAAAGGAGACCATCAAATGGAGAATTTTCAGTTTTATATGCCGACAAGGATTCTGTTTGGCAGAGAACAGATTCTTCATCTTCCGGAAATAATGGCGGGGTTCGGCAAAAAAGTACTGCTTGCCTACGGTGGAGGAAACATCAAAAATAACGGTCTGTATGATAAGGTCAGAGAGCTGCTCCCTTATTATGAAATTTATGAAATATCGGGTATTGCGCGAAATCCGAAAATCGGCAGCGTTCGTGAAGGCGTAACGCTTTGCAGGGAACATGATATCGACATGATTCTCGCTGTAGGCGGCGGTAGCGTGATAGACTGTTCCAAAGCGATCGCGGCGGCGTATTTTTATCAAGGCGACGCATGGGAAATGATTGCAGGCCATGCGGAAATTAAAAAAGCACTGCCAATCGTCACCGTGCTTACCCTCGCCGCCGCAGGGAGCGAGGCGGATCCGGATGCCATCATTTCCAATCCTGAGACGAATGAAAAACTGGCAATGACAAGCCCGAAAATCTTTCCCGCCGTTTCGATTCTTGACCCAACCTATACCTTTACGGTACCGGCCTCACAAACGGCCGCCGGTTCCATTGACATCCTTTCCCATTTAATGGAGCAATATTTTGTGCATGAAACGACCTATCTCTCCGATCTCTTGGTTGAGTCCGTCATGAAAACCGTTATAAAATATGCGCCGATCGCTTTTAAAGAGCCGGAAAACTATGAAGCAAGAGGGCAGCTGATGTGGGCAAGCACCATTGCGGATAATGCCATGCTCTGCAGCGGCAATAGGCCGGCAGCATTTAGTTGCCACGGAATAGAGCATGAATTATCCGCTTATTACGATATTACGCACGGTGTCGGGCTGGCCGTCATTACGCCTCATTGGATGGAATATGTTCTTTCTGAGGAGACAGCGCCACGCTTTGCTCATTTTGGAAAAGAAGTATGGGGGGTTCGTGGAAAAAATGATATGGAGACGGCAAAATTAGCCATTCAAGCAACGAAGGAGTTTTTTGAAGGGTTTCATGTGTCGGCGACACTCACTGCATTGGGGATAGGTATCGAGCATTTTGATGAAATGGCATCACATGCGGTTGATGTGGAAAGATTGGCTCATGCTTGGATCCCACTAGAAGCGAAAGATGTAAAAAATATATTGAAAATAAGTATGTAATTGCAGATATAAGCTTGTTATTTAGCGATACAAATCCATAGTCTATGCCAAGGTATTAGCCTCGCTCGTTCTTCCAAATTAAGCAATTTGTTTTTCTTGTAAAAGTTAGCATTATATTAAAACGTCAACCGACATCAAATTGATCTGGATCCCACAATGGCAGAAATCTGAGGGTAAGGATATGCTTATCTGCTTTGAAACGAACAAATTGGGTGCAATGCAGGAGTTGGCACAAGACAAAGGTCTTAACCCTTCAGTCATTCAGAACCCCGACGATCAAAACCATTATTTTTATGTGTATGACCCCAGCGGGGTATTTATACAATTAAAGGAAAAGTTATCCCGTCAGACGATGTTGCTCCTTAGGCTAGTGTCAGTGTGGTGTACCTCTTCCAACGGTTTATACTTGCGCTGACGAAATCCGAACCAGCGCAAATGATCGATCCGGCAAATGGACACTGTATCAAAATGATCGGCCTCCACCATTTAACAAGCACAAAGCCGATAGACGGCAAATCCCTTGATTTCAAGGCGTTTACGGGCTATCGGCTTTGTCTTTGTATTGTGAACCCCATCGCGCTTACCGTTCTCATCGGCAAACAACCCCAATTTTGAACCCAGCCTGAGCACGCGGAATGCCTTGGCGTTCTAAAGTCTTCCTATTTGATAGTCAAATAGGAAATGAGGGCTTTTAGCCCTTGTCGCAGACATCCACGGTGATCTCCGTGCCATCCCTGAACCGAACCGCCATCGCTTGCTCGCTGTGAACCGTGTACGTATTGACCGTGGCCCGGAAGAGGGCTTCATCGAACTCCGCCAACAGTCCGTCCTGTTCTTTGAGTTCCGGGAGGAAAATGGATATCGATTAGCATGAATCATCCATATCCTCAAGTGACCGCACGAAGGCGGCAACCGCTTTCAACTCTTGCACAGACATACGTCGGACTTTGTCGATTGTCTCATTTTTGAGAGAATCCCTCTGACGCGGCGATGCCAGCCTTTCACCCTCACCCGTTAAAAGCCAGGTGACCGAATAGCCGTAGGTGCTTTCAATCAGCCGAGCCAGCGGTTCGGAGATATTCTTCTTTTTGCCGCTGGTCAGCAAATAAACATAGTTGGCGCTGATGCCGAGCGATTTTGCAAACTCGGTCTGCTTGAGCTTTAGTTCCGACAATATCAGTCTCAGGCGCTCCCCAAATGTGGGAGGCGTTTTTTTATTTTCAAGCGTCACCCGGCACACCGCCCCTCTCTTTCATCATACTCACATAAACTAGCAGCTCCTTGCGGGAAGAAACCTCCAGCTTCTGAAAGATCCGCCTGTTATGAGTCTTGATTGTGTTGATGGACAGGCAGAGGATTTCGGCGATCCTCTTTGCGTCATACCCCTCCAAATAGAGATTAAATACCGCCCGTTCCGCCGGAGATAAGGTTTTTATATTTCGCACAAATGCCTCGTACAGCGAGGCGCGGTCGGTGCCTTTCCCGGGCCTGTCCTCGTCCTCCTCCGTGTCGCGTTCCGCCAGAAAGGCAAGAAGGTCGTCGATCTCCTGAATATGGGTTTTCTCATAATTCAGGACACCCGATTTCACCTTGTCAATCGCCTTTACCACCGGCGCGATATAGCGTCTGCTGATTATAAACGCTATTCCGAGGCTGAACAGCAGAAGCGCCATCAACAAAACAAGGATGCCCCGATTTTGCTCCAACATGTAGGCCGCCAGATCCTCCTGGGGCAACATGACGGCCAGCGCCCACTGCCGATCTTCAAATGCCGAGTTTTTGGGGTAGAGCCGAACGATCTGATGCAGACCGGTATACCGCTTTCCCGATGCATCCGCGTATTCATAAAAACCATGATCCGCGGAGGAAAATGTAAGCATGTCGGACATCCCCGACGACATGGCCGCGTAGCTTCCGGCGAACATGGCATCAGCGGCAATCAGCGTATCCCCGGTGATCGGCGCCAGCATAGCGAAAGCGCGGGTATGGGTGGAGTTATCGGGGCTGTTTTGCAACTTAAAAAGCATGGCGCTGACTTCAAAGCCGCAAAGGCCAAACACCGTGCCGTCTGCGCCGACAATCGGCACGCAGAGCAGCATGGTGGACTCGTAGTCCCCTTTTAGGGTGCTGACCGGGTCCCAGTAATAGAGGCGGGAAACGGGCAGGTCAGTCTCCCGCGCCGTCTGCGTGGCGGTAAAAAAGAAATCCCCATCTTCCACCGCGAACTCCATCGTCCACTGCGGCAGGATGTCATACCGAAGCGTCCTGGCAATTACTGCCGGCCCGCGCAAAAAGCGGATGGCAGGCGATTGGAGATTGATGGCGTTGGGTTCCATGTTCTTAAAGAAAACCCCCGCCCGGGAATAATCCGCATCCGGCAGATCGGGATTTACCGTTGCATCCAGTACGATAAATGCTCCGCTGACCTTGTTTTTCTCCAGCGCCGCCAGCAGCGGCGCCGATGCGGCTTCAAGGATGGTATTCAGCCTTTCGGCGTCGCCCGAAAGGCGGGAGAGCCCTTTTGGGGGCAAATCCCTTTCGATCAATGCGGCAAGCTTTTCCGAAAGCGCCACACCTTCCACCGCCACAGTGCCGGATTCCTTTTCGATCGATCCTAAAATATGACCAAGTTCGCCTTCGAGATATATTAGGCTCTCCCGCGCGCCGGCCGAAAAGACGCCGGTGGAAAAAAGGATGAGTGAAAACGCCGACATCACCGCGATCAGAAAAACGATGAAAAACGCGAACAACCTGCGCTGCAGCGTCAGACCCTCCCGGCCGGATTCGCGTGCCTGCTTCAGCAGGAGCAGCGGGTTTGCGATGCGCACAGCGATTCCCCCTTCCCCATAGATTTGCCTTTCACTCCGCCGCTTAGCTGCTTAAACCGACCATCTCCATAAGCATGGCGGCGCTTAACTCGCCGGCATCACCGCCGGTTAATATTTGAGCCCTGCCATCCCGAAGGGTCTGTTTGAGCCGGGCCTCATACTCCTTGCTTATGGCGTCGAAGGCGTCGTAGTTCGGCGCCACCATGAAATCGTATTCGTTGTACATCAGGATCGAGGTTTCGAGGAGCTTTCTGACATTGGGGTTTTCGACAAGCGCCATCTCCTCGCTCATGTTTTTCTCAAACGCCTCTTTTGTCACCGGCAGATAGCCGGTGGAGGAAACCAGCTTCATATTTTGCGCGGGCCGGGTAAACCATTTCAGGAACACCGCCGCGGCATACTCCTTTTCGGGTGTGGATTTGGCAACCACCAGCCCTGAGCCGCGCTGAAGGGCGATTTTTTCGCCGCCCTCAAAGGTCGGGTAGGGCAAAATGACATATTCCACCTGCTCGGTGGTGTTGTCGGCGTAGGTCACCGAGTTCCCATAAAACAGAATGCCCGCCGTTGAGCCGGTGGAGCAAATAATTTCCCCGGTTTTGGAGAGGTCGGAGGAGTAGCCGTCCACCACGGCAAATCCACCCGCAAGGGCAGGCTCCGCGCAAAAGTCCCATATGCGCAGAAAGCTCTCGGCGTCGGTGCGCAGCCTCTCGGGCTCCACAAGCTCGCCGCCCATCTGAGCCATACCCACCATGGCAAGATTAAACCAGGAGTCGGCGGTGTAGAAAAAACGGCCGTCGCCCTCGGTCCAATCCGCGTATTTCACCGCCGCCTGTGACAGCCCCTCAAAGGTTTCGAGCATGTCGAGCGTCACACCGGTATCCTCAGCAAAACGGTCAAACAGCGTTTTGTTGACAAACAACACCTCCGTGGATTTGGCGAAGGGGAAAACATAGAGCTTCCCGTCGGGCAGGCGGCCTTCCTCAATAAACTGAGGCAGATATGTATCGAGCTCCGCATCGGTAAACAGCCCGTCCAGTTCGGTGATCAGGCCGCGCTCCGAGAGCAGCATCGCGTTCCTCGGATAGGCGGGTGTCATATCCGGCATTTCGGGTGCGCCGGGATCGCCCTCCGCGATCATGCGCAGCTTTTCCTCCACATCCTTGAAAGCCGAGATGGAGGTGACGCTGACAATGATGCCCTGTTCGCGGCCTACTGTGTTGTTAAACTCCTCGATCAGCTGATCCATGGTGTTTTGCATCTGGCCGCCATAGTTGTGCCACATGGTGAGGGTCACCGGATTTTTGGGGTCGAGTTTTACCGCGCTGTCGGAGCAGCCCGTCAGGAACGACGCAAATAACGCCACGCAAAGTAAAATCGAGATCAAGCGCCTGTTCATCAAAGTTTCCTCCTCTTTCTTTTGGGGTGAAATAAAAAAATCACCCCAAAAATCACCCCTATTTTCGCCTAAAATCACCCTTGGGGTGATTACAAATGAAAATAGTCCCGCTATAGTAAAAGGGAAAGGACGGCAAGTGATTCGGGGCATTGCGCATGTTGTCAATATTTTACCGCATAACTCTAACCAAGTCAACTCATTTTGGCAATAAGCTTGACAAAGAGAAACTGGAGGTGACACTGTGGACCGGGAGGGTGACAATGGATTGCGTGAAAGCATCGTGGCACGCATCCTCAAAATGGACGATGACGCGCTCCGGCAGCTCCATGCGTTTATTTCCGGGCTGGAAGCGAAAGGTTTCGAACGGGAGGATGAAAGGAATGATTCCGGATGAGCGGTGATTTCGCACTGAAAAGCGTCATGGTGCAGGAGGAAGGGTTTTATCGCTTTACCTTTTTCTGCGAGATGTGCGACGGCGGCTTTACCACCGGGAGGATCAGTGCCCCCTCGGTTCTGGAGGCGCGAAGGATCGCGCAGCTGGAGGCCCGCCCATATTTCAACTGCTGCCACAAGTGCGGCAAGTGGATCTGTGATGAACATTACAACGAAAACGTCTTCATGTGTACAGCGTGTGCGCCACGAAACAGTCAAAAAATTGGAGGGAAAGATCATGGCGAATAATGATTTTTTTGGAGGACTCGGAAGTCTTGGCAATCTCGGCGGCATCCTGGGCGGTATCGCAAAGAGCGTTGTGCCGAAGGATACACCGGAGGGCAAACTGCTCTCGGCCCAGTCGGAGCTTTCTGACTTGCAAAAGCAGGAGGACGAGATATTGCTGGAAATTGGCAAACAGGCGTATCGGCAAAACCCGTCGGCGTGGTCGCAGGACGCAAAATTAAAGCTGATTCAACAGAACATCACGGCGGCGCAGGCTACGCTTGACGGAGCGAAGCAGGCACAGGAACAGGCTGACGCCGAAAAAAAAGCCGAGGACGCGAAAGGGCGCTGCCCCTCCTGCGGGCACAGCAACCCCGAGGGGGTCAAGTTCTGCCAGGAATGCGGCAGCAAGCTGGGCGCCTCCTTCTGTGTCTCCTGCGGCGCGGAGCTGAAGCCCGGCACCCGCTTCTGCGGCGAATGCGGCACCAATCAGGAGGGATAAACGATGGCTACCTATAAACAACCCTGCGTCCACTGCGGAGAGTTTATCGAGCGGGATGTCCGTCTCTGCCCCAAGTGCCACAGCCGCAGTCCGTTTGGGTATCATTGTCCGACCTGTCTGCGGGATATAGAAAAGGGGCAGGCGGTATGCTCCGGTTGCGGGCGCTCGCTCTATGTGATCTGCCCCACCTGCAAACAGCAGACCTTTGCGGGCGAACGGTGCGAGGCCTGCGGCGCGGGTCTGATGATCCACTGCACCAATCCCCGCTGCGGCGAGCTGCAGTTCTTTGAGAACACGAAATGCACCGCCTGCGGCAAGAAGATCAAGAAGGAGGTCGGCAAATAATGCTGCAAGCCTTTACAAGAAACTATCAGGATAACTCCACCGACGCGGGGTTTCAGTTTACCTTTTACTGCGACATCTGCAACGACGGATATAAATCCAGCTTTATTGAGAGCGATACATACAAAAAGAAGGGCTTCATGCGCGGGATTGGGCAGGGCGCCAGCATCTTGGGGAGCCTGATTGGCGGAAGGGTCAGCAGCTTGGGGTATGCGGGGAACGAAGTCTCCAATGTGCTGTCGCAGCGGTTCGAGGGCCAATCCCCCGAATGGCAGAAGGAGCATGAAAAAGCCTTTGAGCGCTGCCAAAACGAAGCGAAGCAGCACTTCCGCCGCTGCCCCTCCTGCAATAAATATGTCTGCGACCACTGCTGGAACGAGGACGAGGGTCTGTGCGTGTCCTGCGCTCCCCGGCAGGAGGTGCTGGTCGCCAAAACCCGGGCCGACGCCATGCAGCGCAACATCTCGGCGTCGGGAGAGTCCGCAACAGTCTGGCAGGGTGCGATTGAGTCCAAAACTACAATCTGCCCCGCCTGCGGCAAACCGGCCGGCGCGGGGGCATTCTGCAACAACTGCGGGGCGAGTATGGCGCTCAAGGCCTGTCCCAAATGCGGCGCAAAGAACGCGCAGACCGTGCGCTTCTGCAACAACTGCGGCCAGAATCTGGCGCAGGCGGCGGCTCCGCCTTCCGGCAAATGCGGGGCGTGTGGATTTGACAACGCTCCCGGCACCAGGTTCTGCGGCGGATGCGGAAATAAGTTGGGATAAGGAGAGGACGACATGGCATTTTGCACCGAATGCGGGGCGGATATCCCCGCCGAGATCAAGTTCTGCACCTCCTGCGGGAATCCGATGCGTGAGGTAGCCCAGCCCGTTCCGGCGATGGCGGCCGCGACTGCCGCAGCCCCCATGCCGGCGGTTCAGCCAACATCGCAGGCCGCGCCCCGCCCGGCGTACACGTCACCCGCGCAGCCTCAGCCTGTTCAGACGGTCATAAACGCCGACGCGCCGCCAAAGGGCAGCAAATACGCTGTCATAGGCACGGGCGCATACATAGGCACGATGTTTTTGTTTTGCATCCCCATTGTCGGGTGGCTTGCCTGCGTGATCATGGCCTTTTCCTCAAAGAACCTCAACCGGCGAAACTACGCCCGCGCAATGCTGGTGTTTCTGATCATCGGCGCCGTGCTGTCGGTGGCGCTGTACGTTGTCTTTAGCTGGGTTTCGGAGGCGGTTATGCAGTCTCTGAACGAAGCCACAAACGGCATGCTTGGCGACTCCGGTGGACTTGGGGATCTATTTGATATTATAAACAGCGCCGGATGATCCGGCAACTGAAAGGAGAACTGAATCATGGCTTTTTGTGGAAATTGCGGTACCCAGGCTGATAACGCAAAGTTCTGTCCCTCGTGCGGGCAGCCGATGGCGGGCACTTCTGAAACAAGCACAACAACGGCGGCCGTGGAGCCGCAGGCTCCCGTTTATACCCCGCCCGTCGTGCCGGGTGCGCCGCAGCAGGCGGACATTCAGGACGCGCAAAACGGAAAAACAATGGGGATTTTAGCGTACATACTCTTCTTCATTCCCCTTTTGACAGGAGCCCACAAGACCTCTCCCTTTGTGAGGTACCACACCAATCAGGGTACGGTGCTTGCCATCGCCGCGATTGTTTACGGTGTTGCGTCCAGCCTCCTCTCATCCATTCTGCTTGCCATCAGCTGGCGGCTGTGGATAATCGGGAGCATTCTCGGCTGGATCAGCATTGTGTTCGTCATTTTGTGTGTGGTGGGTATTATCAACGCTGTAAACGGCAGGATGAAGCCGCTGCCGCTGATCGGTGGCATTACCATCATTAAATGATGCGGCCCCATGCCGGCCCCCGGGGTTTCCTCGGCCATCGCCGAGGAATGCCTGCGCCCGGTATCTTCCGGCTGGTCTCACGTCCATGACGGCGCGATCCGCGAGGTGTGCATTTACACCGGCGTTGGCGGCGGCGGCATTAACGGCTATAAGGCTGCCATTTATATCTGGTAAGCCATAAAAGAAAGCGGGAATCATGACATGAAAAAATTACCGGTACTATTTCTTATACTCATGCTGGCGTTGTCCCTTGCCGCCTGCGGCGCGAAGGATGCGGTGCAGGACGCGGTAAAGGATGCGCTTGACGGTGCTCAAGGAGGCAGCTCTACGGCGTCCGACAGCGGTTCCGGTCTGACCCGGAAGGATATTGATGACGCGAACGAAGCCTGGAGCCAGTTGGAAGAGATGTTCTATGCCGAGGACTGGAACTGGGACAAAGAGGACGACTTCGGGTACATCAACGGCAAATGGGATGAGGGCGTCATGTACGACCCCGTCCCGTCTCCACCCGAAGGAATGCAGATCAATGAGATGCAATATATCGGAAAAAGGAGCCAAAAGTGGAGCGACTATGGGCAGATTGGAGATATGTACATCGACGGGACGGATTATGAGCATATCAGCGTCAACTTCGATTGCTCCAAAGCGCAGCTTGAGGAAATGATCGAAAGCTATACCGCCGCAGGCTGGCTCACGCACTTTGAAGAGGACTACGGCAACGGGGATATGTGGCACTTCTATTACGGAAACGACTACTACGCTTATCTGCGCGCCGATGAATTTTTGGCTGGCGACGGGTATGAGATCGGCGCGTATCTCAATGTCACGCCCGCTTACTATGAGCTCCCAAAGACCGTAGCCGGTGTCAAGCTGCCCCAGAGCGGCATCCTGTTCGGCGCAGGATGGCTGGATGGGTACGATGCGGATTACAACCATATCGAAGAGGAGTTTTCTCTTGACACGCCCGTTTCCGCTCTGCCCGCCAAGTGGCTGTTCTCGGGTGAAAGCTATTACGGCGCCGTCGCGGACGATGTGAAGGCCTATCGCGATGAAATGGTAGCGGATGGCTGGGAGCTTGCCGGTGATTATGAAGAGGGCGGTAACTACAACATCACTTTGAAGAAAGGCGATGTGCGCATCCAGTGCGGCTCCTATGGCGAACATTACATAAGCATTCAGGTTACCAACGATGACAATCTTTATTATTAAAAAAGTCATGAAATCAAGAGGAGGTCTTAATCCGTGAAAAAGAGGATCATAATTGTGCTGGCGCTCATGCTTGTGCTTTCCCTCGCCGCCTGCGGCGGCGGCGCGGACAATTCGGCGCCCCCCGCGGGCGATACGCAGAATAGCGGCAACAGCGCAACCACCCCTCCGCCTTTGCAGGACGAGAGCGGCACTCCTTCAAACGCCGGCGAGGCCGGGCAGGCAATGACCTCGCTCATAAAATGGATGATGGACGGTACGTTCAGCTATGACTTCACCATGATGAGCGAGGGGCCGGACGGCCGGACCGAATCGACCGGCAGCATGGCTATGGACGGCGATAGGATGGCCATTTCCACGGAGATGACGGTGGAAGGGCAGGCTGTTAAAACAAGAATCATCAAACACGGTGAAACGATGTATATGATCGACGACATCCAAAAGTTCATTATGGAGATATCCGGAAGCGCGCAGGCGACGGAGGGCATGATGACCGACTACTCCGGCATCGTGAAAACCGGGGACGGTATGGGGGAAATCAACGGCCGAAGCCTGCCCTATGAGGAATACGCCGAGGGCGACACGAACGCGACGGTCAAATACTTCCTGGACGGCGGGAATGTTTACGGCATCGTATCCGAGTATGAAGGCTATAAAACCACGATGATCATTACCAACCCCTCCGACAAGGCCCCTGCCGGGGCGTTTGACCTGCCCACAGGCTATTCCGATATGGGTTCATTCGATACGCAGGGCAGCGCCGGTTCGCTTGAGGACTATTTGCCGGATGGGTTTGAAACGCCGGATGTCGAGCTGCCGGAAGGTTTTACGCTGCCTGAAGGCATTCAATTACCCTAGCGTTTTGGGACACAAAGCTGTAAATACAGAAACAAGAAGAGAGCGTCATGGCATTTTTGGATAAGCTGGGGTGACCTTGCAAAAATATCGGCGACAAGGCTGCCGACGCCCTCGAAACCACCCAACTGAACGGCAAAACCAACGCGGAGAAAACAGCGATATCCGAGTGCATGAGACAGACCGGCGAGTCTGCCTGCCGACGCGCCGGGGAGGGCACGCAAAGGACGGGCCGCGCCCGGAGAAATCCCCATGGATGGGTTTTCGGACGGGGGTTCGACGCCCCCGTCTCCACCATATGAGAACGCCAATATTGATACGGTAAGTGTCAACATTAGCGTTCTTGTTTTATGCCCGAAAAGCCCGTAATAACGATATTTTCAGCTTCGAGAAAGGATAGTTTCATACCCGCGCTTTCGATTACTCAAAATAGTTTCACCCCCGCGCTTTCATAAGAACTGCTGGATATTCTCGATCTGGTGTCATTAGAGTGAAACTCCTACAATAATATTGTGTTCAGGGAACGGCGGCGTTATATACTCTCCGTCCCTGAGCGTCAATAACATAAAGATATTTTTGCCATTGGGGGACAAAAAGCGTTGCTTTTCGGTTACACTTAGTTTATAATAATTGTCAAGGAAGTGAATCAGCGCATGTGTACACTTGGTGAATATGTACGGGAGAGACGTCTTGCAAAGGAATGGTCAAAACGCGCCCTTGCTGAAAAATCCGGTATAAGTCATTCGGAGATTCATCGTATCGAAAACGGCGAGCGTACAAACCCGTCTGTTCCCGTGCTTAACGCGCTTGCAGAGGCGTTGGGCGTGCCGAAGGATGATATATGGCGCATTGCCGGATACAAAGCGGACGATGGCGACGTTCCTTTAATTGAAAAAGTGTTTCCCGCCCTTAAAACTGAAAAACAACGGCAGACAGCCCAGAAAATCATCGACGGACTCGCCCGCAATACTGATCTCAGAGACGAGGATTATGACAGCCTTGCCATGCAAGTGGAGGTGTTCTTAGACATTGCCAAGAAAAAACGCAATCCCGATTGAGCCGGGGTTCAGTTTCGCTGCGAAGCGCGCCTGTGAACTTCTTGCCGCGCCTGACCTGTCCTCATTCCTTCAACATATATGATCCGGCGATTACTACAAGGTATCATTCTGCTCAAGGTTTACTGACCGGAACTTCAACGCGGCGATGTCTGGAAAGTCACGAAAGTTTGCGACCTGCTTACAAGAAAACTAAAAAGGATGGGAATTATATGGACACCTTAAAAATGCTCTGGGGATTCATCAAAAACGCGCGCTATCTCAAGGGGATGACGCGCAAAACCGTGGCGACCGTTGTTTCGGCCGAAAACCCCTACGGAGATTACCATGCGATTGCGCTCAAGCCCGCCGATGGGTTTACATGGAACGCGGGCGAGCATGTGATGCTCCGCTTGCCCGACCATGCGGAGGTCAAAAAGGAGTACCGTATTTTTTCTATCGCGTCCATCCAGGAGGAAGGCGTATTGCTGTTCGGCACCAGAACCGGCAAGGAAACGAGCGCGTTCAAAAAGACGCTGCTTTCTCTGAAGCCGGGCGCCCCGGTGTCGGTGCAGGGGTCCTTCGGCTGGTTCCGCGTCCGGGACGAGCATTCGCCCGTCGTGCTGTTTGCCGGAGGGGTGGGTGTCACGCCGGTGCGCGCGCTCGTCAAAGAGCTGGCGCACAGCCAGACACGGCCCATCCATATCGTCTATTCCTCTTCGGATTTCTACCTCTTTGGAGATGAGATCCAAGCCATTGTGGACGGCAACCCGTCCATGTCGCTGTATAAGGTGTCGGCGCGCGAGGAAACACAGGCAAAGCTTTCGGAGCTGGCCGGTCAGTATGGGAATCAGGCATATTACTACATGTCCGCCTCACCCGGGGTGATCGATTCGGTGGCGAAGCTGCTGCGCTCCAAGGGCGTACCCGGCAAACGGCTGATCGACGATACCATGCGGGGCTATTGAATAAAGGAAGGAATCTGTAAGACGATGCCAAGGATGCCGGTTTTATTTGTAGGACACGGGTCGCCGATGAATGCCATTGAAAAGAACCACTACACAAGAACATGGAGAAGTATCGCTGAAAAGATACCCAAGCCTGAGGTAATCTTATCTGTTTCGGCTCACTGGTATGGCAAAGGGACCAAAATCATGAACGAGGAAAGTCCCAAAACGATATATGACATGTACGGTTTTCCTGAGGAATTATATGAAATTAAATACAATACGGCGGGTTCACCCGGCATGGCTGAAATTGCTAAGGCGCTGATTTCAAAGGAAACGGACTATGATCATTCCTGGGGAATTGACCACGGGACATGGTCCGTATTGGTTCATATGTATCCGAACAGAGAAATCCCTGTATTTCAAATCAGTATAGACGCCGACGCTCCTCCGGCGGCACATTACAAAATTGGGCAGGAATTAAGGGCTTTAAGGGAAAAGGGCGTCCTTATATTTGGCACCGGGAACATTGTCCATAACTTAAGGCGGGTTGACTGGAACAAAGCAGGCGAGGGCTTTGACTGGGCATATGAATTTGATGAATATATTTATGAGAACATTTTCAATAAGAATCATGATCATATTCTGAAATTCAATGAACTTGGCAATCTTGCGAAGCTGGCCGTGCCGACTCCGGACCATTTTTATCCGCTTTTATATGTGCTCGGCGCATCGGATGAGGATGATAAAATTAGTGTTTATAATAAATCCTGTGAACTGGGATCATTGACAATGACAAGTTATCTTTGGGAATAAGGACAGGCGCTGCGGGCGCGAATGCTTCAAATATATGAAATCCAGGAGATTGCCCATGGTGACGCCCTATTTTTCCCGCAAGGGAGAATGAGCGATGTACTGATCGGGCCGCGCGCGAAGGGTTTCCCCGGCCGGCAAACGGTTCCCGGAGGATCGGCCTCAAAATCGAATCGAAGCCAAATCTGTTTTCCGCTTTTCCCGTAGGGGAAAAGAACGGTTCGGATCTCCGCAGACAGAAAAAAGACCGCCCTACGGCGGTCTTTTTTTGCGCCCGGATGAAAATTCGCCCGCGGATTGGTCATCTTATAGACGAAGAGATCCCGCGGGCGGGCTCTGCGATAAAACCGAACCCCGTCCGGGGCGGCAGGAGGCTTTTGATGGTTTCTTTTTTACGGGCGCATGATTTTGAGAGCATACGGCGCAAGCTGGTCGTCCTCTATATTCTAAACGTCTCCGACGCGCTGCTGACGTACTCGCTGGTCCAAACCGGCTATTTTCGCGAGCTCAACTTTCTGCTCGAACGGGCCGTGGCCGACGCGGGCGAACTTTTCATCCTCAAAGTTCTCCTGCCGGCGGCGCTGATCGCTTGGCTTTATGTGCGGATCCGGCGCGCGACGGAGCGGCAGCTCCGGCCCAGCAACATCGCTGTCAATTCCGTCTTTTTGCTCTATGTCTTCGTCAATCTGCTCCATCTTGTCTGGGCGGCGTCCCTTTGGGGGATGAAGTCCGTCTTTCCTCTTTAACAACGGAAGGCCCCGGGGAAAAACCACCGCGCGCTTCCGGCGCGCGGGCACTCCCCGGCGAAACGGCGGCGACTGAGCGCGGCAAGCGCTTTTTTGCGGGCGGCGATTGAAAAGCCTCCCGCTTTTGTTTTATAATAGATTTTAGTCAATAAATAAGTAAAAAGGACGGGTTTTTATGAGACGAAAGGACAGGGAGGTCACGGAGCCGGACAGGATCGACGGCATCATCCGGTCGTGCGACTGCTGCCGGATGGGATTTGCGGACGGGGGCGCGGCGTATATCGTGCCGCTCAACTTCGGCTATTCCACGGCCGGCGGCGAGCGGGTCTTCTATTTTCACGGCGCCGCGGAGGGCAAAAAGATGGAGCTCCTCCGGCAAAACCCGGACGTGGGGTTTGAACTGGACACCGGCCACGAACTCAGTCTGACCGGGGAGGGCTGCAACTGCTCCTTCCGGTTTCAAAGCGTGATCGGCAGGGGGAAGGCGGCGGTCGTGGAGGAGCCCTCGGAGAAGCGGGAGGGGCTGCGGCTCCTCATGGAGCATTACAGCGGCAGGGGAGACTGGGTGTTTGGGGAAGAAGCCCTCCGCCATGTCGCCGTCTGGAAGCTCACCGTGGAACGGATGTCCTGCAAGGAGCACGAATGAGAAAATCCGCGTCGGCCGCGGGAGGCTTTTGAAATGAAAAAAGTGAAGATCACCGTGCTCAAAAAAGAATTCGACCCGGCGCTCGCGGAGGAATATCTGACGGACGGCAAAGAGGCCGGCCCGTGCCCGCTCATGAATGTGGGCGACGAGTTCCTCTATGAAGGCGGCGCGGAGATGCCGGCGGGGCTCTGCCCGTGGGCATGGATCGATATTTATCGCGGGGTGAGCGCCCTGTCCGCGGGCGCCACCTACGCGCCCTGGAACAACAGGAACGGGGAGCAGATCCTCTGCTGCACGGACGGCATCCGCCCGGTTGTCTTCCGGCTGGAGGCGCTCGGGGAGGCGTGACCGCGCCCCCTGTCTGCCCCTAACCGCTCAAAGCCGGAAGCTCCCGGCCTTGGGCGTTTTTTGTTATTTTTGTGAAAAACGGAGGAAAAAACCGGCGGCTTTTCGCGGGGGCCACGGTTTTAAAACCCATAAATTTGGATCGGAGCATCCAATATAGCAGAAAAAGCGGCGCTTTCCTTCCAAAGACCGGGCGGGAAGGAGGATACAGGCGCCTCTTCCCTCCAAGGGTTTCCTTTTTTTATTTTTGGGAGATATTGCATTTGATGCGGTATGGACGGGATGCTATGCTGACAGCAGGCATTCGCGATGCTTATTTATTTTTTTATCGGAGGTACATCAAATGTGTTATTTTAGAAATTGTGGTTCCGGCTGCGGCACCGGTTTTAACTGCGGCCACCTTTGGCAGCTTCTTTCTTCCTGCTTCGGCGGACGCTGCTACTAAGAGGAGCACCGACGGCGCCGTGAAACCGTCAAAACAAAAGAGAGCGACCGGCTGACCCCATCAGGCCAGCCGGTTGCTGTTAACAATCTGAGATGCAACAAGAGGGGACGAGCGTTTGAAAACTCCGTTTTCAAACCCGGTTTTGTGCCCGCCGGACCGAAACGGCCCGGATTCCGCCTCGCGGGGCCGGCACAATTCCCCCGGAAAGGAACGGTCCTACCTATGAAAAAATTACTGGCCGCGTGCATATCGGTCATCGTGATCCTCGCCAATATGATTCCGGCGATGGCGGCAAACGCCGCCGCGCACACCGTGGCGAAGGGCGACACCATGTGGAAGATCGCCGTGAAATATCAGGTCGGCTGCAGCGAGCTGATTGCCTCGAACCCGCAGATCAAAAACCCCGATCTGATCTATCCCGGCGAAGTGCTGACCATCCCGGGAACCGATACGACGGTGCGCGCGTATGAGCAGGAAGTGGTCCGCCTTGTCAATGAGGTCCGCGTCAAAAACGGTCTCAAGGCGCTGACCGAGAACTGGGAGCTCTCCCGCATGGCCCGCTATAAATCGCAGGACATGCGCGATCTCAGGTATTTCTCCCATACGAGCCCGACCTATGGCTCCCCGTTCGACATGATGAAAAAGTTCGGCTTTACCTACCGGACCGCGGGCGAGAACATCGCCATGGGCTATAAGACGCCGCAGGCGGTCGTCGACGCGTGGATGAATTCCCCGGGCCACCGCGCGAATATCCTCAACGCCTCCTATACGCAGATCGGCGTCGGATATGTCGCCTCCGGGAGCTACTGGACGCAGGAGTTCATCGGCTAACTGAAAGAAACAAAAACGGCTTGAGCATCGGGAAACCGCACTCCTGCCGGAAGAAAGTACGAAAAAAAGGCGGGCGGCATTTGATGCCGCCCGCCTTTTGGGATAGATCGCCCCCGGAAACGGCGCGAAGCCGCCGGGCGTGCCCTGTCTTTTGCCGGCCCGGGGAACGTCGGGCCGTGACCGCGACAAAAGGCCCTGTGAATGAAAAAAAGCCGAGATAACGGAGAACCTCCGCCGTTCCCGGCTTTTTTATTTCGGATGAAGCAAACAATGTTCCAGCGCGTTTTGGGGCGCGCCGGAGCCTCAAAGAGCCTTGCGGCGCTTTTGCGGGAAAAACGGGGCCCCGGTCCGCGGGGTCTTGCCGAAGGGAGGCGCTGTCCCGTTCCGCTTCCGGTCACATGGCCTCATAGCGCGCGCGGATGGCCCGCAGGAACGCGGCGGTGTCGACGCACAAGACCTCGCCCTCGCAGATCTCCGCGAGGTCCTTCGTCACGGTGCCGCCCTCGATCGCGGCGAGCGCGGCGGCCTCGAGCTTCTTGGCGAACGCGGAGAGCGCGGCGTTTCCGTCGAGCTCGCCGCGCTTGCAAAGCGCGCCGGTCCACGCGAAGAGCGTGGCGATCGGGTTCGTGGAGGTGCTCTCCCCTTGGAGGTAGCGGTGATAGTGGCGGGTGACGGTGCCGTGGGCCGCCTCGTACTCGAAGTTGCCGTCGGGGCTCACGAGACAGCTCGTCATCATCGCGAGCGACCCGAAGGCCGTGGAGACCATGTCGCTCATCACGTCGCCGTCGTAATTCTTGAGCGCCCAGACGAAGCCGCCCTCGCTGCGCACCGCGCGCGCCACGGCGTCGTCGATCAGGGTGTAAAAGTATTCGATGCCGGCCTGTTGAAATTTCTCACGATATTCCTCTTCATAAATTTTCTGGAACAGGAGCTTGAAGGTCTGGTCGTACTGCTTGGAGATCGTGTCCTTGGTCGAGAACCAGAGGTCCTGCCCGACCGAGAGGGCGTACGCGAAGCAGGCCCGCGCGAAGGAGCCAATCGAGCTGTCTTTATTGTAGACGCCTTGGAGAACGCCGGGGCATTCGTACTCGTAGATCGTCCGGCGCACCTCGGCCCCGCCGTCCGCGGGGGTAAAGAGCAGCTCCGCCCTGCCGGGGCCGGGGACGCGATATTCGGTCGCCTTGTAGATGTCGGCGTAGGCGTGGCGGGCCACGGTGATCGGTTTTTTCCAGGTGCGGATATAGGGCTTCACCCGGCTCGTGAGGATGGGGGCGCGGAAGACCGTGCCGTCGAGGGCCGCGCGGATCGTCCCGTTGGGGCTCGGCCACATCTTCTTGAGGCCGAATTCCTCGACGCGCTGGGCGTTGGGCGTGATGGTCGCGCACTTGACGCCGACGTGGAGCCGTTTGACGGCCTCGGCCGCGGCGACGGTGATTTGGTCGTCGGTCTCGTCCCGCTTTTGGATGCCGAGGTCGTAATATTCGGTGTTGAGCGCCACAAAGGGCTCGAGCAGCTCCTCTTTGATCATCGCCCAGAGCACGCGGGTCATCTCGTCCCCGTCGAGCTCCGCGATGGGGTTCATGCGGATCTTCTCCATGCGTAGTTCCTTCCTTGTCTCTTTTTTTGGGCGGCGCAGACGTTCATCATGGACGCCTGCGGACGAAAGTCTTTTTACTGCCGCCGCGCGCGGCGCGAGGGCTCCCCCGGGCGGCTCTGCGTAAACCGTTCTTTGATTGTGAGAGGGCGGCGGCCGGAAAAACCCCGCCGGCCCTTTGTTTTTAGGGCGCGGTAATTGCGCGGCGGCGGCCCTCCGCGGCCTCCCCATGCACCGGCAAAGGCGGCGGGGCGCGGCAAACGCCGCGGCCTCCCGTGCTCAAAAGGGTAATACAAAACGGATTATCTACTTCTTTTTCTGCGCGGCGTAATAGTTCATCAGGCAGCCCTCGAGCAAAATCGCCCGCTCGTCCTCCGTCAGCGCGGCGATATGCAGCGTGACGGACACAGCTTTTTCCGGCGTCACAACGACCGCGGGGAATTCCCCCGCGCCCGCGGCGAGCAGGGCCCGCGCGCCGGGCACGAACAGGAAGTCGCCCGGCTGGTAATCGAAGGGCGTGTCTTTATCTATGGTAAAGGGCAGGATGCCCCAGTTGACGCAGTTGGAGCGGTAGCGCTTGGTCGCGTATTCGTAGCAGAGGTTGGCGCACGCGCCCAGCACCCTCTGGCAGGAGGCGGCCTGCTCCCGCGCGGAGCCGTCGCCGGGCTTTGTGCAGAAGATGGCCGAGCCGACCCGCGTCTTTTCTAAAATATCGGGGTCCGCCCCGGCGCGTTTGAGCATGTCCCGCAGTTCCTCGGGCGCGTGACCGGCCGCGCGCGCGGCCTCCTTCCCGCGGATCGCCTTGGCCCGGCCCACATAGGCGGGGTCGCGGCGGGAGAGCGTGAATTCGGCGAGCCGCAGCGGGTTGGAGCGGTAGCTCGAGGTCTCGCCCGAGGGGATCAGTTCGTCGGTCGTCGTGACGTCGTCGTGGATGACGCTCGCGAGCTCGATCAGCAGGTTCTCGCCAAGCGGCGGGAACGCCGGCCACTGCGCGATGTTGGGGCCGAAGCGAAGCTCCGTCTCCGGGCGGGGATCGCCCCAGCCGAAGTAGACCCGTTTCTTATAGACGCCGGCGTCGAAGACGGGCGCGCGCGGGGCGGGCTCCTCGTAATCGACCTCCGCGGCGGAGGTGAGCACGCCGTGGTTCCGGGCGGTGGCGGCGATGCTGCGGGCGTCCATGAGCATCACGGCGGCGAGCTGTCCCTCGCCGGGCTTGGAGCCCTCGCGGTTCGGGAAATTGCGGGTGGTGTGGCGGACCGAGAGGCCGTTGTTGGCCGGGACCTCCCCCGCGCCGAAGCACGGCCCGCAGAAGCAGGGCTTAAAGAGGACGCCCTCCTCCAAAAGTTTTTGCTGGACGCCGTTTTTGATGAGCTCCAGATTGACCGGCACGCTCGAGGGGTAGACCGAGAGCGAGAAGTTGCCGCTTCCGGTGCCGTGGCCCTCGAGGATGGCGGCGGCCTCGGCGATGTTGTCGTACATGCCGCCCGAGCAGCCCGCGATCTCGCCCTGATCGACCCGGAGTTTGCCGTCCCGGATTTTTTCGGTGAGGCGCAGCGAGACTTTCCCGCCGAACTGTTCCTCCGCGCGCCGCTCGACGGCGCGCAGCAGGTCGCCGGGGTTCTCGATGAGTTCCCGCAGCGTCACGGCCTCGGAGGGGTGGAACGGCAGGGCCGCCATCGGCTCGATTTCGGAGAGGTCGATCTCGATCATGCCGTCGTAATAGGCGCCCTCCGCCGGGGCGAGCGGCTTGTAGTCCTCCGCGCGGCCGTGGGCGGCGAGGTATTCCTCGACCTGCCCGTCGGTCGCCCAGACGGAGCTTAAACAGGCGGTCTCGGTCGTCATCACGTCGACGCCGATGCGAAAATCCATCGGCAGCTTCGCGACGCCCGGGCCCGCGAATTCCAAGATCCGGTTTTTCGCGAAGCCGTTTTTGTAGACGGCGCCGCACAGGGCGACGGCCACGTCCTGCGGCCCGACCCCGTGGCCCGGCGCGCCCGTCAGGTGGACGAGCACGACCTGCGGCGCGGGCACGTCGTAGGTGTTTTCCAAGAGCTGTTTGACGAGCTCCGGGCCGCCCTCGCCGACGCCGAGCGCCCCCAGCGCGCCGAAGCGGGTGTGGCTGTCGGACCCGAGGATCATCCTGCCGCAGCCCGCGAGCGTCTCGCGCGCGTACTGGTGGATGACCGCGAGGTTCGCGGGCACATAGACGCCGCCGAATTTTTGGGCCGCCGAGAGGCCGAAGACGTGGTCGTCCTCGTTGATCGTGCCGCCCACGGCGCAGAGGCTGTTGTGGCAGTTTGTGAGGATATAGGGCATGGGAAAGCGCGTGAGCCCGCTCGCCTTCGCGGTCTGGATGATCCCCACGTAGGTGATGTCGTGGGAGATCAGGCTGTCGAAGCGGATTTGCAGGTTGTCGCCGCCGCCGGAGCGGTCGTGCCCGCGCAAAATGGAATAGGCGATGGTCCGCTCCCGGGCGGGGAGATCCGCCACGGGCGCGCCGGCCGGCGCGCCGTTTCGCCAATAGACGCCTTTGTCGTGTAACGTGATCATATCGGGCCTCCGAATATCTGTAAAAATTGCTTTTCATCATCGGGTTTCGCCGGATGAACAGCCGGATTTTGCCCGGCCCTCCCGGGCCCCCTTGAAAATGATTATACCATAGGAATGGAAACTCGCAAGGGAAATGCATCGCGGATCGGAGACAATTTTCATATACCGGGAGAAAAAACAGGAACTGTGTAGATATTTCTATAAATTTGCAAAACCGGAAAAATAACTTGCAAGTCTGACCGGTATCGGGTACAATAAAAATCAATTCCAAAAGCGGAAAGCGGGAAATAAAAAAGAGCAGGGGGCGCGTAACGATGACATATGACACAGATTTGCCGGTGGCCTATGCTTCCAAAATTGCCGACAGTGTGCGCGAGGAATATGCGATCGACAAAAAGCTGGTCACGGATGAGGGCGTCAAGCGCGGCCTGCGCAACGCGGACGGCACGGGCGTGCTGGCCGGCATCACCCGCATCGGCAGCGTGCGGGGCTATTATGTGCAGGACGAGATGCGCGTGCCGATGGAGGGCAAGCTCTACTACCGCGGCATCGACGTGGAGGACATTGTGGCCTCCAACCGGCGGAGCGGCGTCTTCGGCTACGAGGAGGTCTCCTACCTGCTGCTGATGGGCAAGTTGCCGAAGCAGCAAGAGCTTCAGGACTTCGACGAGGTGCTCTCCAAGGCGCGCGTGCTGCCGGACAACTTCAACGAGGATATCATCATGCGCGCCCCAAGCGCCAACATCATGAATAAACTCGCGAGCTGCGTGCTCGCGCTTTACAGCTATGACCCGAACCCCGAGGACAACTCGCTTGAGAATATGCTGCGCACCTCGATCGAGCTCGTCGGGCGGCTGCCCGTGCTCGTGGCCAACTCCTACGCGGTGGCGCGCCACCACTATCAGGAGAAATCGCTCTATATCCACCAACCCAGAGAGAACCTCTCGCTCGCGGAGAACTTCTTCCGCATGGTCCGCCCGGATAAGCAATATACGGACGAAGAGGCGAAACTCCTCGACACGATGCTCGTGCTCCACGCCGAGCACGGCGGCGGCAACAACTCCGCCTTCGTCTGCCGGGCGCTCTCGAGCTCCGGCACGGATACGTACAGCGCCATCGCGGGCGCGCTCGGCTCGCTCAAAGGGCCGCTGCACGGCGGCGCCAACGCCAAGGTGATCGAGATGTTCCGCTACATCAAGGACAACGTCTCCGATCCCACCGACGACGGCCGGATGCGGGACTACCTCGGCAAGATCCTCGACGGCGAGGCCGGGGACCGCTCCGGCAAAATTTACGGCATCGGCCACGCGGTCTACACGATCTCCGACCCGAGGGCGGTGCTCATCAAGAAATTCGCGCGCGAGGTGGCGGAGCAAAAGGGCATCGACACCGCCGACCTTGACATCATGGAGACCGTGGAGCGCGTCGCGGTGCCGCTCATCATGGAACGCAAAAATCAGGAGATCCCGATGTGCGCCAACGTGGACCTCTATTCAGGTCTTGTCTACGGCATCCTCGGCATCCCGCAGGAGCTTTATACGCCCTTGTTCGCGGTCTCCCGCATCTCCGGCTGGTGCGCCCACCGCATCGAGGAGGTTATGACGGGCGGCCGGATCATGCGCCCGGCCTACCGCGCCTACATCAAGAACGCCCCCTATGTGGAGATGGGCGACCGCTGAGAAAAAACACGCGCCCGGGATGTTTCCATCCCGGGCGTTTTTTATGCGCGGCGCCGGAGATGCGCGAGAAGCCAAAGCGCCTATACGCCGGAACGGAGGCCCCCGGCGGCCTTCGCGGGCCCGCCGGGTTCCGGGCCTCCCCGCCGAGGGGATAAAAAAGGACGCCCGCGCCCTCACTCCGGGGCACGGGCGCTGTTTTTTGCTTTGGAACGGTTCAGACGATTTTGACCGGAACGGGGCCGTCTTTTTCCTCATAGTTCCAGCGGACGCAGACCGGGTTTTTCCGGATCTCCCCTTGGACGAGCCTGCCTTTTTTAGGCTCGGGGGTCCCGGCTCCGCCTTGGACTTCCAGCAGCTCTTTGACCGCCTCCCGGATCGCTTCCTCACGGACAGAATCTGACACGGCGATTCTCCTTCCCATGTGGTTTTCCTCCCGTACCTTTATTTTAGCGCCTTCCGGCGGCTTTGCAAGGCAAAGGGCCGCACCCGGCAAATTCGGAACAAACTGCGCAGGAACGGAACCGGCGGGGCGGGGAGCGGCGTCCCGGCCGGACAAAGGAGCGCGGGGCACCCCCGGGGCGGGGATCTGCCCGCCCTAAAATTTGGGCTTCCTTTCGCTCCCTGGCGAGCGCGGGCGGCAAGGTCAGCAAGATAGGAAACGCATTTCGGTGGACAAAATCCTTATAAATATGTACAATAAAAGACAAGTTCGGACCGCGGGAGCGCGGCCCGTCCTGTCGGGGCGATACGGGGGCCGTCGGGCCCGGATGGAATGCGGCGAACATCCGCAGCTGTAGCCACAACTGTGAACGCGGACGAAGGAGACAGGGCGCTTTGCGCCGGCCACTGCCGGGAGGCGGGAAGGCGTTTCCGGAGGATGAGGCGTGAGCCAGGAAACTTGCCGTGTCTCCGCCCGCGCCGCGCGTACCCGGGTCAAGGGGGGACGCCGCGCAGAGATTCCGGATGCGGTCATGGCGGAAACGGCCGCGGGAATGAAAAAAAAGAACGGGCAGCCCCCTTTGGCGGGATGCCCTTTTCATTCATATTGGAAGAGCGGCCTTGACGGGCTGCTTTTTTCTTTCCGGGAGGGAAAAGAGGATGAGATCACGCAATTCGGATCATTTCTGGCTCCCCGGCGACCCCGTGACGGAGCGGGACCGCGAGATCCTTTCGCCCATCCTCGAGGCCTATGGGGAGCTTGGGCGGACGCCGACCCGGCATGAGGTCGGGCAGCTCTCGCGGATCAAGGCGCGGTTCCGGATCTGGGAGCACGCGGTTCTCGCGGCGGGGCTCCCCTCCCTCAAAGACCCGGAGCAGGTGTCCCTGCGCCGCAAGGAGCATGAGGAAAAGAGACGCTATCTTGAGGAAAACTGGCCGCCCTCCTGCCGCGTGGAATAGGCGGACGCGGGGGACGGGCCGTGGCTTCGGCGCGCCTTCCAAGCCGCAAAACGATCCACCCAAGCAAAAGATCCGTGCCCCCCGGGCCCCTTCCGGGCGGCGCGGGCCTCCGGCAAAGCCGGGCGGAGAGGGCCTTTTTTATCAACATCAGAGGACGGGAGCGATCGAACATGAAGAGATCCCCTGCGGCGCCCTTGGGCACGGCGGAAACGGTGACGCGCATCGCGGCGATGGTTTTGAGCGCCGCGCTGATGCTCGGCATGGCGGGCTGCGGCTTTGCGCCCGACGCCGGAACCGGGGCGAGGGCGGAGTCCCCGGCGATCCGGGAGACGGGTTCCGGCGCGGAGGCTCTGCGCCCGAACGAGAACCCCTACGACGCCTCTGAAACCGGCGGCTGGACGCTGACGGAGGAGGAGATCTCCGCGGCGAAACAGAACGCCGGGAACGGCCTTTCGAGCCGCCCCGAGGAGAATATCTGTTACCTCTCGATCGGCTGCGGGACCGCGATCGACGGCGGGCTCAACAAGACCAAGGGTTTTACGCATCTGCCGGGCGACGGCATGATCCTGCCGAAAACGGAGGTCACGTTCCAAGACGGGGACACGGTCTTTGCCGTCCTCGCCGCGGCCGTCCGCGCCGAGGGCATCCACATGGAATATTCCGGGGGCGCGGGCCTTGAGTACGTCAAGGGCATCGACAACCTCTACGAGTTCGACGCCGGGCGCTTCAGCGGATGGATGTTTTGCGTCAACGGCTGGTTTCCGAACTACGGCTGCGGCCAGTATAAAATCGAGCGCGGCGACGTGATCGAGTGGAACTACACCTGCGACCTCGGCGAGGACCTCGGCGCGAAGGTGGAGGGGGGCGGGCGACGCGATGAATAAAAAGAATGAAACCGGGCTGGCCCTCTTTCACCCGCTGGTGAGCTTTAGCTATTTCGCGGCGATGCTCGGCGGGACGCTGCTGTTCATCCATCCGCTCTTCGCGGGGATCTCGCTTTCCTGCGCGGTGGTCTACGCCTGCCTGATCGGCGGCAGACGCGGCGCGAAGCTCAGCCTCCTTATGGGGCTGCCGATGGCGCTGCTGATCGCGGCCGGGAACCCGCTCTTTAACCACCATGGCGCGACCTTTCTCTTTTACCTGCGGGACAACCCCGTCACGCTGGAGGCGATCGCCTACGGGATCGTGATGGGGGCGATGATGTTCGCCTCGGTGATGTGGTTTTCCTGCTACAACGCGGTCGTCACCTCGGACAAATTCCTCTATATTTTCGGAAGGATCCTGCCCTCGGGCGCGCTGATCGCGAGCATGGCGCTCAAGCTGATCCCGCAGCTCTTCCGCCAGATCAAGATTATCGCGGATACGCAGCGGACGCTGGGCCTCGACTGGGCGAGCGGCGCCCTGATCGGGCGGATCCGCGCGGGCGCGCGCATCCTGTCGGTCCTTGTCGGCTGGGCGCTGGAGGACGCGGTCGTCACCGCCGACTCGATGAACGCGCGCGGCTACGGCAGGCATAAAAGGAGCAATTTCTCCATTTTCGTCTTCGGCAGGCGCGACCGCCGGCTGCTGATCTTTATCGTCGGGATGGCGCTGTGCGAGATCTGGGCCTACCTGCGCGGCACCGGCACGCTGGTCTTCTACCCGACGATCCTGCCGATGGCGTCGGGCGTCCCCGATCTCGTCTTTTACGCCGCGTTTCTCGCGCTGGGCCTCGCGCCCATCATCATTCAGATTCGGGAGAACAGAAAATGGAGCTTCTTAAAGTAAACGATTACAGCTTTCGCTACAACCTCGGCGCGGAGGACGCGGTGAGGCATCTCAATTTTTCGGTCGGCGCGGGGGAGTTCATCCTGATCTGCGGGCCGTCCGGCTGCGGAAAGAGCACCTTGCTGCGCGGCGTCAAGCCGCAGCTCCGGCCCTACGGCGAGCACGGCGGGGAGATCTTATTTGACGGCGCGGAGGTCTGCTCGCTGCCGGAGTCCGAAACTTCAGCGGAGATCGGCTTTGTGATGCAGAATCCGGACGCGCAGATCGTGGCGGACAAGGTCTGGCACGAGCTCGCGTTCGGGCTTGAAAATCTCGGCGTGCCGACGCCCGCGATCCGCAGCCGGGTCGCGGAGATGGCGAGCTATTTCGGCATCCACACATGGTTCCGCCGGGGGACGGACGAGCTCTCGGGCGGGCAGAAACAGCTTTTAAATCTTGCCTCTGTCATGCTGATGCGCCCGAAGCTCTTAATTTTGGACGAGCCCTCGAGCCAGCTCGACCCGATCGCCGCCCGCGAGTTTCTCGAAAACGTGCGCAAGATCAATCTGGAGCTCGGTACCGCGATCCTGATGAGCGAGCACAATCTCGAGGAGGTCTACGGCTTCGCGGACCGCGTGCTGCTGATGGGCGGGGGGACGATCCGGGCGCAGCTGCCGCCGGCGAAGATGGCGGGGTGGCTCGCCGAGCACGAATGGGACGGGATGCGCGAGGCGCTGCCCACGCCGGCAAGGATCTACACCTCCGTGCTCAAGGGCAAATGCCCGCTCTCCGTCGTCGAGGGGCGTGGCTGGCTGAGCGCGCTCGCCGGGGACCGGGAGATCCCGGCCCTCCCGGAAAAAGAGGGGCCCGCGCGCCCGGAGGAGCGCGCGATCGGCATGGACGAGGTCTGGTTTCAATACGAAAAGGGGGGCGAGCCGATCCTGCGGAACATGAGCATCGACGTGCGCTACGGCGAGATCGCGGCGATGCTCGGCGGCAACGGCTCCGGCAAGACCACGGCGCTCTCCGTCCTCTCGGGGAAGAACAAAGCCGGCTCCGGCAGGGTCACGATCGCCGGAAAGCGGCTCGAAAAATATAGGGGCGCGGAGCTTTTTGAGGAAAACCTCGGCGTCCTGCCGCAAAACCCGCAGTCGCTCTTCGTCTTTGAGACGCTGCGCCGGGATCTTGAGGAGATCTTCGCCGGGCAAAAGCGCCCAAAGGAGGAGATCGACGAAGCCGTTGGAGCCGTCTCGCGAAAGCTCGGCGTCGCCCACCTCTTGGAGCGGCATCCCTACGACCTCTCGGGCGGCGAGATCCAGAAGGCGGCGCTCGCGAAGATTTTGCTCAAAAAGCCAAAGATCCTGCTGCTCGACGAGCCGACGAAGGGCATGGACGCCCTCTCGAAGCGCAGCTTCGGCGCCCTGCTGCAGGCGATGCGCGCCGAGGGCGCCGCGATCCTGATGGTCAGCCACGACGTGGAGTTCTGCGCCAATTACGCCGACCGCTGCGCGATGTTTTTCGACGGGTACATCGTCTCCGAGGGCCCGCCGCGCCGCTTTTTTTCGGAGAACAGCTTCTACACGACCGCCGCCAGCCGCATGACCCGCCATCTGACGCCGGGCGTCGTCACCTGCAGGGAGGGGGAGCAATTATGCGCGGCCCTGTGACCGGCGCGGAGCCCTCTTGGGCGCGGCGAAACCGGACCAAACTGATGGCTTTTTTGCTGATCGCGGTATTTCCGGCGGCGCTTGTGCTGTTTACGCTCTATAACAACCGCAACTACGCGCTGATCTCGCTGTTTCTGGTCGTCATGGCGCTGGTGCCGTTCCTGATGCTTTATGAGCGGAAACGCCCCCAGCCGCGGGAGTGGATCCCGCTCGCGGTGATGGCCGCGATCGCGGCGGTGGGGCGGGCGGCGTTCGCCGCGGTGCCGCATTTCAAGCCGGTGTCGGCGATCGTCATCATCACCGCGATGGTCTTCGGCCCGGAGGCGGGCTTTTTGACCGGCGCGGTGTCGGCGCTCGCGTCGAACCTCTTTTTCGGTCAGGGGCCGTGGACGCCGTGGCAGATGTTCGCGTGGGGGCTGATCGGCTTCCTCGCGGGCGTGCTCGCGAAAAGGGGCTGGCTGCGAAAGAAGTGGCAGCTCTTCCTCTACGCGTCGGCGACCGGCTTCCTCTACGGCTGGATCATGAACATCTGGTCCGGGATGGGCTTCCTTTACGACCTCTCGTGGCAGACCTACCTGCTGCTGTGCGTGTCGAGCTTCACGCCCGACCTGATCCACAGCGTCTCCACGGTGGTCTTCCTGTGGCTGCTCGCGGATTCGTGGGGCGCGAAGCTCCGGCGGGTAAAATATAAGTTCGGCATCCTGACCGGCCCCTGACGGCTGCGAAGCAGACGTGGCGGCGGCAAAGCAGACGTGGCGGCCTTGCGTCGGGGCGGGATCATCAACAAAATACGCCGGCCGGCTGCTTCCCAGCAGCCGGCCGGCGTATCTTATTTGGGGAGCCGCGGAGACGAAATCAGTCCGCGCGGCGGAAATAGCCGTCGACCGTGTCGAAGATCAGTTGCTGGCCCAGCCTGCTGGGGTGGATGCCGTCCGGGCAGAGCAGCTCCGGGAGGTTGTGCCGCATCAGGAACGGCGTGCGGATGTCGATCAGCGGCAGCTTCCATTTGACCGCGATGTTGGAGGCCTGCTGGCTGAACATCTCCTGCCAGGAGTAGATCGTCTTGACGGAGCCGCCGAGCCATTTTAAAATATTCTCTTTATTTAAACCTTTTGAGAGGAACGCGAAGTACCGGTCGGCGTCGATCGGCGGCAAGTTGAGCAGGAAGACCTCCGCGGCCTCTTTTTTGAGAAAGGAGATCAGGGAGTTGAACGCCGAGACGAAGGCCGGCAGCGGCGTGTTGCAGTCGTGAGCGGTGTCCGGGTTTTCGGCGATCTCGGACCAGCGAAAGTCGCAGTCGTTGCCGCCGTAGGAGACGAACACCGCGCTGTCCCTGAGGGCCTCGGCGTGCCGCCGGGCGATCTGAAACCCCTTGGGCAGCGTGCAGCCGAAGCGGGAGAGGTTGACGATATCGAGGTCCATGGCCTCCTCAAAGAGATCCACGCAGCCGTAGCCGGAATTCGTGTAGCGGTCCCGCTCCTCGCTCCAGACGATGCCCTTGGCGATGGAGTCGCCGAGCACGCAGATCTTGCGGTCCGCGAGCGCCTCGGGCAGGACGAAGATCCGGTCGGGGGCCTCGCTCTGTTTTTCGGCCGGGGCGCGGGTCTCCTCGGGGCGCGGCTCCTCCGCGCGGATCGCGCAGCCCGGGCAACCCTTGGAGGAGGCGGCCCATTCCTCCGCGAGATCGGTTTTTTCCCACGGGAGGCCGGCCGCGTTGCTGCCGAAATGCCCGTAGCAGGAGACGCGGGAATAGACGGGGTTTCGCAGATCGAGCCGCCCGATGATGGCCGAGGGGCGCAGATCCACGCTGGCTTTGACCTTTTCGAGGATCTGCGCGGCCGGGATGCGCTCGGTGCCGAAGGTGTCGATCCGGAACGAGACCGGTTCGGCGACGCCAATGGCGTAGCCAAGCTGGATCTCGCAGCGGTCGGCGTATCCGGCGGCGACGATATTTTTGGCGAGGTAGCGCGTCATATAGGCGCCGCTGCGGTCCACCTTGGAGGGATCCTTGCCGGAGAAAGCGCCGCCGCCGTGGCGGGAATAGCCGCCGTAGGTATCGGTGATCAGCTTGCGCCCGGTCAGGCCGGAGTCGCCGGCCGGCCCGCCGACGATGAAGCGGCCGGTGGGGTTGATCAGGTATTCCGTATGTTCGTCGAGCATGGCCTCCGGCAGCGTCGGGACGATGACGTGTTCGATGATATCCCTGTGCAGCGTGTCCTGGTCGGTGTCGGCCTGATGCTGGGAGGAGACGACCACCGTCTTGATCCGGCAGGGCACGCCGTCGCGGTATTCCACCGTCACCTGCGATTTGCCGTCCGGCAGCAGGTAAGGCAGGATCTTTTTATGCCGGACTTCGGCAAGCCGGCGCGAAAGCGCGTGGGCAAGCTCAATCGGGAGCGGCATCAGGCAATCGGTCTCCCGGCAGGCGTAGCCGAACATGATGCCCTGATCGCCGGCGCCGCTCTCGAGCGGGTCGCCGCGGTCGACGCCCATCGCGATGTCCGGGGACTGCTCGTGGAGATTCACCGCGATTTCGCAGCTCTCGGCGTCGAAGCCGTGCCCGGCCTCCGTGTAGCCGATCTCCGTGACGACGCCGCGGGCGATCCGCGCGTAATCCACCCTCGCCTTAGAGGTGATCTCGCCGAAGATGTGAAGGTTGTCCGGAATGGCGGTCACCTCGCAGGCGACCCGGGAATACGGGTCTTCCCGCAGGAGCTCGTCCAAGATCCGGTCGGCGATCTGATCGCACACTTTGTCGGGGTGGCCTTCCGTCACGCTTTCCGAAGTAAAATAACTGATATCTGGCATACGCGTACCTCTTTCTTTTTATTTAACGCGCGGCGGTCGCCGCCGTCTATTTTCATCGTTTCCGCATCCCCCGCCTCCCGAAAACCTTCCCCGGCGGTCAAGCGCCGAAGCGGTCTTGGGGAAAGGCGGCGGACTCAAAGAAGACGGCCCCGCCCCGCGGGGTTTTCCCGCCCGGGCGCCGGATCGGCCGTTCTTTTCCGTAACCTATTATCTCTTATTTTTCCCGCGTTTTCAACAAAAAAAATCAAAGCGGGCAAAAAAGGTCCGGCGAAAACGGGGGCCGAAAAACGGGCGGCCCCGCGCGGGACTCTCTTAAGACCGTTTTTGCGAAAAACCGGCCCGCCGGACCGGGATGTGACAACGGTATTGATTATATCGCATCTTTCGCGGCGAGTCAAACCCCGCGCGCTCTCTTTGGCTCCGAAAAAGTCCGAGACCCCCGCTCTCCGGATCGGAGAGCGGGGGTCTCGCGCCGGAGAGCGGCGTTCTCCGGTGTGGAGAATGGGATTTTCGCGCCCGGGCGGCCAGAAACAAAAGCTAC
>CAZAAR010000007.1:12983-46955 GCA_964483415.1 uncultured Oscillospiraceae bacterium | reverse complement strand
AAAAGCATATTGAAGAAACGTTGAAAGTCGGAGAAGAGATTCTAATGGTTCGCATAGATCCGGAATCGATCGCCCGGCAGTTTAACGCCGCGCGCGCCGAGGTTTTGCGAGCACAAGGTAAAATTGTGGATGCAAAAAAAAATCCGGAAGAGCTGGCGGCAGCACAGGAATACTATGGCGCGGCGTTGGTGGCCTTGATGCAGCTCCTGCTGGGCAAAGAAAATACCGAAACGATTGTCGCGTTTTATGAGGGCAACTATGTTGAAATGACTGCGGACGTGATCGGCTTCATCGGTGGGGTCATCATCCCGCAGATCGATGCGGCAATTAAAGACATGCGTCATATGGCGGCTCAACGGTATGCGACGGCCGCTAATCAGGGTAAAGGCGGGTCCATCACCGGCTTTGCGGCATGGAGAAAATGACGCTTGCTTATAAGCCAAACAACACAATTACTTTTGACGGTCGTAGGTACAGCCTTCGGCTCTCATTTGACGCGGTTTTACGGGTGCTGGATCTGCAGCGCGACACCTTATTTCTGCCGCATGAACGCCTTGCGCTGTCGGTAAAAATCCTTGCCGGCGCATGGGCGGTGAAACTGCCGGTGGAAAAACAATCGGAGCTTTTCAGCCAGATCTTTGATGAATATATCAATGATAGCGGTCGCCCGGTCAGATCCGGTCCGCGTGTGCTGGATTTCACCCAGGACGCGGAGACAATCTATGCCTCCTTCCGCCAGGCTTACGGCATCGATCTTTATGAAGAGCAAGGCCGTATGGATTGGCGAATTTTTATGGCGTTATTTCAGGGGCTGCCGGAAAATACAAAGATCAGGGAAATCATGTCGATCCGCGGCCGAGAGATCCCGGCGGCGACAAAATACAATGCGAAGGAAATTGCCGCACTGATGGAGGCAAAAGCTTATTACGCAATCCGCGTCAGTGAAGATGAAGCGGAGCAAACTTTCCAGTCCGGTGTTGATCGGCTGGCCGCGTCATTGACGGAGAGAGGGTCGCATGGAATTCTATGACGTGCGATGCCCGCGGTGTAATCAAAAGCTGATGGAGGCCGCCGACGGAAGCACAATTGAGATTAAATGCCCGCGCTGCGGGCTTATAACGAGGTTTGAAATCAAAGCTAAGAGCGTAAAGCACACGATCGTTAAAGATCGGGAGTAGCGTGTCGCCTGCTTGAAATAAGGCAGGTGTGTTTTTATGGCCGAAGACGGCAAAGTCGTATTTAGATATATAGGCGATACCAGCGGCATTGATTCGGCTAACTCAGAGGCAGAGCAAAAGGTTGGCGGTCTTGGATCGAGACTGGGCGGCATTGCCGCAAAAACTGTCGCCGCCATAGGTGCCGCTGCCTCCGCTGCGGGCGTTGCCGTTGTGAAGATCGGCGTTGAGTTCGAGTCCGCGTTTGCCGGGGTCATTAAAACCGTTGACGCCACCGATGCGGAGCTTTCCGCGTTGCGTGAAGGCATCCTCGATATGTCGGCGAGCCTGCCGGCATCTGCGTCGGAGATTGCGGCGGTCGCGGAGGCCGCCGGCCAGCTCGGTATCGAGACGCCTAACGTCCTCGCGTTTACCCGCACGATGATCGATCTCGGCGAGGCGACAAACCTGACTGCGGACGAGGCGGCGACCAACCTTGCGCGGTTCGCCAACATCATGCAGATGCCGCAGACTGAATTTGATAAGCTGGGCAGCGTCATCGTCTCGCTCGGCAACAACTTTGCGACAACCGAGGCGGAAATCGTCTCGATGGGTATGCGGTTGGCCGGTGCCGGGCAGCAGGCAAGCATGAGCGAAGCTGATATTATGAGCTTTGCCACGGCGCTTTCTTCCGTTGGTATCGAGGCCGACGCGGGCGGAACCGCGTTCAGCAAGGTTATTACGGACATCAACATAGCCGTACAGACCGGAAACGATGATCTGAAAAAATTTGCAGAGGTCGCAGGAATGAGCGCGAAGGATTTCGCGACGGCGTTCCAAGAAGATGCGGCAGGCGCGGTCACGTCGTTTGTAACCGGCCTCGGTTCGATGGACGAGCGCGGCGGCAGCGCGATTCTTACCCTTGAAGATCTCGGTATTTCGGAGATCCGCATGCGTGACGCCTTGTTACGGGCATCCGGTGCGGGCGACCTGTTGACCAAAGCCCTCGAGACCGGCAACGCGGCATGGGAAGAAAACACCGCGCTAACCAAAGAGGCGGAACAGCGCTACGCAACAATAGAATCTAAGTTTGGCATGCTGAAAAATCGGCTTTCCACAATTGCCGTCGATATGTACGATTCCTTGCGAGAACCGTTGGTCGGCGTGATGGATGAATTTGGCGTAGCGCTGGATGAAATGCGGGACAGCGGTACGCTTGTCGCTTTGGGTGAATCTCTGGGGCAGATTGCAACCGTCTTGGGCGAATCCTTGATTAAGATGCTCCCCGTGCTCGTCGAGCTGATCAACACTTTGCTGCCCCCGCTCATGGATGTGGTGGAAACGCTTTTGCCGCCGCTCTTGGGTCTGATATCCTCGCTCATGCCGATTATTTCGGAGAGCATCGATAAGCTTCTGCCTCCGTTAGTGGAACTATTCAGTGCGCTGGCTCCGCCACTGCTGGAACTCATTGAAGCGCTGCTTCCTCCGCTGCTTGAGATTTTTGACGCGCTGATAGATCCCCTGCTGGATCTGATCGACGTGCTGCTGCCGCCGCTCGTATCGCTGCTGGAGCTGCTCGGGCCGACGATCACTGCACTCTCTCCGATCATTGAGTTGCTGGCCGAGCTGTTCTCCGGCTACTTAGGAGGCGCGATCAATCAAGTTATGCCTATCATTGAAACCCTGATGGGCGTTCTTGAGGGATTACTGGAATTTATTACTGGAGCCTTTTCAGGTGATTGGGAAAAAGCTTGGGACGGCGTCGTTAAAATGTTCAAGGGCATTATAAATTTATTGCCCGCCGCCGTTGAAGGCGCCATAAACGGCGCGATCGGTGTCATAAACGGTCTGATTAAGGGCGTCAATAAAATCACAGGCGCGATCGGCATTGATGCGATTCCCACTATTAAAAAGGTTTCCATCCCGCGTTTTCGCGTCGGTTTGGATTATGTGCCGAAGGATGAGTTTCCCGCCCTGCTGCACCGTGGGGAAGCCGTGCTAACTGCCGGTGACGCCGATTTATGGCGCGGGCTCGGCGGGGCGCCCGGAATTGCAGCGGCGATAACCGGTCCTCCTTTGAGCACCAACAACAGCAGCGTGGTAATCAACCAGCTTGAGGTTTATCCGGACAGCACCGAATATGCACGCATATTGGCACTGTTGGAAAAGAGCGATCGGGCACGTCAGGACGAAAGGGCGGGAGTACAATGAGGGCTTTATCTTTAGATACACTTCCAATAGGTTTTGGAAATGGATGCGCATTTTCTACAGACGGAGTCTATCTTGCCGTCACATATGAAACCAGTCCGTACCTCGCGCTTTATAAGCGCGAGGGAAACTCCTTTATAAAACTTCCTAATCCAAGCATTCTTCCTCCCGGCGAGGCAAAAGCGTGCGCGTTTTCGGCGGACGATACCTATCTTGCCGTCACGCATGATGAAAGCCCTCGCATCACCATCTATAAGCGCAGCGGAGATATTTTTACTAAACTTTCAAACCCCAGCACTCTTCCTGCCGGAGATGCCGTTGGATGCGCATTTTCGGCCGATGGAATCTATCTTGCTGTTGCGCATAAAGCCACTCCATACGTCACCATCTATAAGCGTAGTGGAGATATTTTTACTAAACTTTCAAATCCCAGCGCTCTTCCCGCTGGAACTCCGACGGATTGTGCGTTCTCCTCGGACGGGACGTATCTTGCCGTCGCACACAGCTCCAGTCCTTATGTTACCATCTATAAACGTAGCGGCGATGTCTTCACGAGGCTTTCAAATCCAAGCCCGCTTCCTACCGGCCTGGCATGGGGGTGTACTTTTTCGTTGGGCGGTAATTATCTCGCGCTTGCCCTGAATTCCGGATCAAATATGCTGATTTATAAACGCAACGGGGATACTTTCACCGTCCTTGCCAATCCAGCTTATACACCTCCCGACGAGGCGTACGGATGTAGATTTTCGCCGGATGATGCGTATCTTGTGTATGCCGCCATAAGTGACCCCAATGTGGACGGTTTGCCTGTTGTCGTTTACGATCACGACGGCGATACCTTCACCCTGAATAGAAAACTTTCTGAGAGCATCGGAGATGTCAATGATTACGGCGTGGGTTGCGCGTTCTCCGCAGACAGTACCTATTTTGCAGCGGTATACCATGACGAGTTCTGTGTCCGCGCATATAACTGGATTCTCGATGAGCTTCCGGCCTCCCCCACCCTTATTACTCCTAAAGACGCGTATATCGGAATCAACAGCGATCAGACATTTGAATGGCAGCATAATATCTCTTCAGGAACAGAACAAACCTACGCTGATTTGCAGTACCGTATTATAGGAAGCGCGTGGCAGGCGCTGGTTTCCGTTTCCGGCGCGGGAATGAGTGCGATTATCCCCGCATATACGTTTTCTTCCGGGCGATATCAGTGGCGGGCACGAACGTATAATCTTAACGGGGACCCCGGCGATTGGTCTGATCCCGTTTCCTTTGTTGGTGTAGGACAGCCGGCACGGCCAAATATTGACGCCGTCAGCAACGTTTCCAGACCTATGGTCAGTTGGTCCTCTGCCGACCAAATTGCCTATCAACTTCAAATACTTCAAAATTCCAAAGCGATATACGACACCGGCGAGACCGCGGGAACAGGAAAAAGCCACACGGTCAAGCTATTTTTGAGCAATGGAGACTATATTGTCAAGCTGCGCATCAAAAACGCTTCTTTGTTTTGGTCAGGATGGACTGAACACAACTTTTCCGTCAGTGTCGTTCCACCTGTGGCGCCGTCAATTGCGGCTGAACCGGTGGCCAACGGAGCGCGCATTGTTATTACCGGAAGCGGCAGCAATAAGGCATATTTGCTCAGAGACGGTATTCCGATAGCCGATATCACCGGGCTGCCGGAATACTTCGATTATGCGGCGCTGGGAGCCGTGCAATATGTCGTGCGCGTCGTGGACGACACCGGTAATTATGCGGATAGCCTGCCCGCCGTAACGCTTGTATCTGTGTCCTGCGTCGTGCTGGCGGCCGAGGATGACATCGAAAATGTCATCGAGATGAACCGAAAAGCCGCGGGCCAAGCCGCCGTTACAGGACAAAGACAGCTGACTGGCACCCTGCATTATTACGCGGGGCGAGAATTCCCGGTCTATACCTATGACGGAACGGCAAACGAACAATATTCCCCTACTTTTTATTATACCGACCCGTCGGAATGGAAACGCCTCAACGCGCTAATCGACCGGCGCCGGACGCTTCTTTACCGCGACTGCCTCGGCAATCGTTTTTACGGCGTTATCACGTCGGTGTCGCACACGGAGGAAAACGGCATGATAAATTTCGCTCTTACCTTTCTCCGCGTGGATTATTCCGAGGCCATAGGATATGAGGTGTGATGAGCATGGAAAAACTGGCGCGTGATGGCTGGACGGATAAAGAGATTTTAAGCGCCCTGCAAGGACGGTCCGGGAACCGGGAAATACGATTTCGATACGACATATTGAGGAACGGAGCTAAACTGCGGGAGATCACCGCGGCCGGCTCCGTTTCACTTAATCGATTTGCAACTATTCAGCGAACAGCCCGGTTCACAGTTTATGAAGAACTGGATTGGCTAAAGGATGAAATTAAGCCTTATATGCTGCTGCGAATGCCCGATACCGTAACAGCGTCGGAGATAATAGCGTTGACCTGCAGCCAACAGGACGATCTCAACCTGACCTGCGCGGAGTGGGACGCGCTGAATCAAACATGCACGGAATGGGACGACGGCGTTTTCAACGCGTCCCAGCTATCAAAGCAATATGTCGAGTTCCCGCTCGGTGTCTTTGTATTATCGACACCGACTAGAAAAAGCGGCAAGGCACTGAACGTTTGGGACATCGAGGCCTACGATCATACTGTGATCTTATCCGAGGACAGTATTACGGAACCGCTGTATTTTGCAGCCGGCACATTGTATTTGGATGTCATACAATCCGTGTTGGTCGCGGCATCGATAACGGATGTACTAATCTCCGACTATGCGGATACGGTTCTCCCTTCAGACAGGGAATTTGAAATCGGGACAAAAAAGCTATCTATTATAAACATCCTGCTCAGCGAGATCAATTTTAATGCGATATACTGCGATGCTAATGGGAAATTTGTTTTATCGGCGTACAAGGAACCGACGATCGCGCCGGATTTCACATACCGTGCTGATGATCTTTCCCTGATCGCGCGAGACACATCAAGCGAAGCGGATTTTTACAACGTCCCTAACGTTTTTATGGCGATCTGTTCCAACCCCGATCTTGATTCGGATTACCGCGCAGTCTGGGAAAATAACAGCCCTGTCTCCCGGCTGTCTATACCCAGCCGCGGCCGGCGTATCGTCAGTGAAATTTACCAGCCCGACGCGATTGCTTCACAGGAAGAGCTCGACGCCTATATCCGCAGAATCGCGTTCGAGGCGAACCAAGTCTATGAAAAACTGACATTTACAACCGCGCTGATGCCCATACACGGCCGTGCGGAGGTGCTGGAAATCAATCACCCGGATATCGACGGCATATTTGTAGAATCCGAGTGGGCACTGCCGTTATCCGCTGAAGAGCAAATGACACATACAGCAAGGAGGCTCGTATCTATATGAGCGCAGAAAAAACATCCGGAACCATGGCAACCGTGACGGGTAAATCTTCCGGGCATATTTTCCTGCGTTTCGACGGCGAAACGACGGCGAGAACGAAACTCTACAAACGCTTATCCTCATATGCGCCTGAAATTGGTGATAGGGTCTATGTCGTGCCGATCAGCGGCACATATATTGTTGTCGGGAAGGTGATTTGATGTCGAGTACAAATAAAACCCCGAATTTGCAGCTAAACCAATGGGAAGGAAACGATTTCCCGAAATGGGCAGATCGTAACAACGATAATCTAAAAATCGATGCGGCGATCGGCAAGCCTTCCATGCTAATCACCGTACATAAATCTAATCTGGTTGAGGCGATCAATGAGGCGGCACTCGGCAGCGAGCACGCTCCGTATATCGGCGCAAACGGGAATTGGCACATCTGGGATGAAACGAGCGGCCAGTTTATGGACAGCGGCGTCGCGGCTCAGGGGCCGGAAGGCCAAATCGGGCCCAAGGGGAATGTCGGGGATACTGGACCTAAAGGAGACACCGGAGAACAAGGCGTTCAAGGTCCCAAGGGTGATACCGGCGATAAAGGCGACACCGGTGCACAAGGCCCGCAGGGTGACCCGGGGGCGGGTTTGCAGATTTTAGGCACCTACGCTACGCTTGAAGACCTATATTCCTATGTGCAATCTGCGAATCAGGGCGATATGTACAACGTCGGCACAGAGCCACCGTATGAAATTTATATGTTCGAGCAGATGTACTTGGAATTTATTCCGTTGGGGCAGTTGCAAGGACCGCAAGGTGAAAAGGGGGATAAAGGAGATAAAGGAGATCCGGGGGAGCAAGGGATCCAAGGGATCCAAGGGCCTAAGGGTGATCAAGGGGATACCGGCGATCAGGGCCTTAAGGGTGACACAGGCCCCGGTGTCCCCACCGGTGGCACGGTTGGACAGCTACTTAAAAAAAGCGACGCCACCGATTTCGCTACCTCATGGACGAGCATCTCCGCCTCAGATGTTGGTGCAGCCGCCGCCACTCATGCACATGGTGCTCTTACGAACGACGGCAAAATTGGCACGGCATCCGGGAAGATCCTAACCACAGGAGCAGACGGCGCTGTTCAGGCCCAAAGCATAGTGGATGCCGGGCTGACGGCCGCGCCCGGGGGCGTCACCGCTACCGGCGCCATCACCGTGACCGTCGCCAACAACACGGAGTATGCCTACACGGCGGTGACCTCCCTTAATATGACGGGCGCCGCGGTCAACTCTCACGGCTTCATTACTTTCACAGCGGCCACGCCGACGATCAATGTCAGCGGATTCACAGCGGCAGGCGGCGACGACATTACGGACGCGGCGGCTTCGGAAGTCTGGGAATTCTCCGTTTATGCCCACAACTCCGGATCGTACATCGTCTGGAAGAACTGGGGTGCGCCGGCATGAGTATGATGGATATTCGCCGAAGGATGCTGCTGGCATCATTGGAAACGGGTCTGAGCGTTGCATCCGTGAGCACATCAGCGCACACGGCGGTAAACCTGTCGAGCATTTCGTGGGAAGATTTAAAGGCTTACGGTGACGCGATTGCCGCAGACACGGCGCACTCCTACTCCAACTCGACCACGGAAGTCACTTTCTCAAACGGTCAGAAGCTCGGCGTCGGAGATGTGAAGTCTGTCGTGCTCAACGGGACGGTGGGGATTCTCACTTTTTCAAACACGACCTCGTACTGCTTCATTTTGGGATTCCGTCATAATTTCGCGGTTGAGGGGACTGGGATTCACTTCCAGTTTGGAAAGACGGGGCTTGGCGGTACGAATGTGGCGTTTGTGGACGCAAACTACGGCACGACCACAGGCGCAACGAAATTCCAGATGAACGCCGCCGCCCATGTTACCGGCGGCTGGACTGGGAGTTATATGTACGGAACGATTATTCCTGCATTTTATAACGCCGTGCCTGCCTCTCTGCAATCGGTCATGGCGGCAACGACCAAATACACAAACAATGTCGGAATGAATAACGACGCATCAAGCGTAACGGCATCTTCCGATTCATTGTTCTTAATCGCGGAATTTGAGTTGTTCGGTACGCGGTCAACGGCTAACACAACAGAGCAATCCTATCAAGAACAGTACGCCTACTACAAAGCAGGGGCCGGCAAAATAAAATACAAGCACGACGCGACGGGAACCGCCGCCATTTGGTGGACAAGGTCTGCGCGGTCGGAGACGGTCGCGCGATTCATAAGCTGTCGGGCAGACGGGACAAGTTTTCCATATCCCTCAAACAACTCCTACGGCTTCGCCCCCATCTTCTCAATCGGCACAGCGAGCTAACAAAAAAATAAACAACATGGAGGACACAACAATGATAATTTCATGGGAGACGATTATATCCGCAGCCGCTGTTCTGGGAGCGATTGCCATGATATGGGGCTACATAAATAAATTTCAGCGATGGTTTCTCCAACAGCAGAAACAAGACTGCGACATCGCCGCCATGAAAGAGGAAAACACGCTCATCGTCTACGGTCTTTCGGCCTGTTTAAAAGGTCTTCGCGAACAGGGCTGCGACGGGCCGGTGCAGGACGCGATCGATCGATTGGAAGAGTACTTAAATAAGAAAGCCCACCAATGAAAAGGAGGTCAAAATCATGATCAACTGGAAAGTTCGTCTGCGCAACAAGACCTGGCTGATGACCGCGGTCCCGGTCGTCTGCGGCGCGGTCTATGCCGTGCTCGGCGTGTTCGGCATCGTGCCGGAAATCGCGGAAAGCACGATCGAAAACGTGATTCTCGCGGTGATCGGCGCGCTCGCTGTCCTCGGCGTGCTCGAGGATCCCACGACAGCCGGCGTCGGGGACAGCGAACGCGCGCTTACATATATAGAACCTGCGGATGACCGGAACGAGGGCGAACAGAATGAGTAAAATCATCTGCCTCGACCCCGGCCACGGCGGAAAGCAGCCCGGCGCAACCAATGGCAAAAGACTCGAAAAGGACGACGTGCTCGAGCTGGCTCTCGCCATCCGGGACAAGCTTGCCGCTGCCGGCGTGACCGTCGTGATGACGCGGGAAACGGATAAGGATGTAGGCATTGACGACCGCTGCAAGATCGCCAACGACGCCGGGGCGCAATATTTTCTCTCCATCCACCGCAATGCGGCCACAGCCACGGCGACCGGGCATGAAATCTGGATTTCTTCCAAGGCCACCGCGGAGGAAAAAGAATATGCCCGGACAATTTTGAACGCGGTCGGCGGCGTCTCCAACCAAAAGGATCGCGGCGTAAAGGCCGGAACCCCCTCCTACACGGACTTCGGCGTCAATTCCGGATCACTCATGCCATCGGCGCTGCTCGAGCTCGGATTCATATCCAACAGCGCGGACAACGCCGACTTCGATGCACATCTGAACGAATATGCCACGGCCATCGCCGGGGCGCTCTACGAGATCGTAGGAGTTCCTGTGGCAATCGGAACGGATAACCGGGTAATTGAGCTTGAAAAGCAGAACACCGCCTTATCAGAGGAGAACGAGATGCTGAAGAGCAAGATCGAAAGGATCCGGGAGATTCTCGGAAAATAAAATAACAAGCGACGAAAGAGCGGCCGGAGGGAAACCTTCGGCCGCTCTTTTTTTATAGAAAAATTATATTCGGTTAATGTTCGGATTTCGGTGCCGGCGTGGGAGGTTTTGGCGCGGGTGCGGGCTTAGCGGGCGTGCCGTGTGAATGCGTTTCAGAAATAGGATCGGGACCAGAATTAGGGGTAGGCGCAGGATTCGACGGCTTCCAATTTTCGTTCATGATTTTCATCTCCTCCACCGTGTAAAGACGTTAGCTCGACGTTTGTTTTAATGTTGGCGTCGTTAATCGCTGACAAAGACTCGGTAAAATTACAGGGTAATATGTAACGACATTCCAGTTTTTTATATCGCTCATCAATGGTATTCATTTTTTGCATTATTTCTTTTTCGGTTAGTTGACTAAGCTTTATCTGTCTCCAGCTTTTTTCAAGATCAGAAATAATTTCAGTCATATCTGATAAATATTCGGATAATCTTAGTTGTTCTTCGCTCCATCCAAGAAGATCTTTTAGTCCGGTTGCGAGTTGACTCGCAAAAATGACTATAGACCAAAACACAGCTGCTTTTTCGGTTATTGCCCATCCTGTAAGACTTATTGTTGTTACAATATACGAAATAATGACGACCCGTTTTATTTTTCGCGCTGTTTGCTCCCTAATGATTTGGTGGTAATGATATGCGAATCGTATCTGGTTATATAAACGCCAAAACTCATCAACCATAATGCTACACCATCCCTTTTTTCAATATTATATCTAAAAATGTCGAAAGGCAAGGATAATCTTCCAGCGCACCTATATATTTACAATCTTGATATTAAAAGGCTGGGATGAAAACCTCTGGCTATTTTTTTATGCGCCCTTCATTGTGGAAAATCTTTTTAAAATTTATTGTGCTATAATTAGTCAAGAGGTGATAAATGTGGGAAGATCTATAAACCGGTTTTCTTCTATTGAACTTGTTTCAGAAGATCTTATCAAACAGTTACGTGATCTTATTAAATATGAGTCGTTTCGCGACGACATTGCTAAATGGCTTCGCCTTACAGCCTCTTTAAATGTTTTGACAGATAGTACTTGGGCCGTTAAATATTATTGTAGCGCAGTTTTTCCGGAAGATGGGGGAGGAAAATATCTTTATATTTTTGGACTTCTTCAGGCACTATATCTACAACAAAATACCATATCCGGTATTTTCTGTTCTTTATTCGGCAAGGGTATTAATTTTAAAATAGAATACCCCGATGTATATGAAGTACGAGATTTGAGAAACGATGTAGCTGGTCATCCGGAAGATGCGGATTACGGAAAAAGCTTTGTATATTTAATTCAGACATCGCTTGAAAAAGATTCTTTTGCTTACAATAAAATATTGCCTGACCACGCCTCAGTTCCTAAGCTTGAGGGAATTGGAGTAGATGTGGTGACGAAAATTGAGATCGTCAGCAAGCGTATCAACGTATTGTTGCGTGAAGCGATCGGTAAATTAGAAGCTTAGAGAAGATAAACGGACTGTTTTATGCCTTTTTATGATCAGGGTCAAATTATATTGCATATAAGATTTTAAGCCGATAAATAAAATGTAGTACATACAACGTTACGGGGACCCCCGCAACCAGAAGAGCTCCCTTGGCTATGGCCAAGGGAGCTCTTATTTTGTCCTCGAACGGGGATCTCAGCCGCCGCTCACGGTGAAGCTGATGCTCCCGCTCACCTCCTGCGAATCGGAGGAGCCGCCGGCGCCCTCGTAGGACACGAGCGCCGTGTAGGAGACGCTCACCTTCCCCGCCGCGGTCGGGAGGACGTAGACGTAACTGTCGCCCACAATGCCGACCTCCGCTTCGCCGGAGAGAAGCTTCACCTCGGTCAGCTCAAACCCCGTGATCTCGATTCCGGAGATGGAATTCTCGTCGACATAGGCTTTGATGCAGAGGGAGCCGTCCGGCGCGCCGTCCACCGGCTCGACCGGTTTGGCCGCCAGCTTTACGGAGGTGGTGAGCTCCCTCGGCGTGACCTCCTCCGCGCTGACGACGGCCTCCCCCTCCGTGCCGGAGCTCGCGACGAGCTTCGCGCAGACGATGAATTTCTGATTCTCGCCCAGAGAGTTGCCGAGCACGCGGGTGCAGGTCTGGAGCGTGAGGATCTGATCGCCGGAGCCGACGGAGACGCCGGTGTCGTAGAGGCTCCGCCTCTTTTCCGCCTCGATGATGGCGGGCACGTCCGTGCTGCCGTCGTTGGTCAGAAACTTAAAATCTGTGGAGAGGCCGGTGTTCACCGTGCAGTAGAACGCGGCAAAGACTTGGTAGGTCTGCCGCCCGCCCGCCGTATAGATGTAGATATAGGGACTGCCCGCCGCGAAAGACGCGCTTTCATATTGGGCGAGCTGCGCGAATTTGATGTCGGTGCTCCGCCCATATTGGATCGGCCGCCAGAGATTCGTCCAGTTGTGCCCGAAGATCACGGCGTTTTGGGAGGCGAGGTTGCCGTTTTTGTCGAACCGCACGTCGCAGTCGAACCAAATCACGCCGGATTTGCTGGGATTCCGGTAATAATCGAGCTCCCCGTATTCCGTATTGGTTTTGCCCTTGACAATCGGATAGCTGATGTTCGTGCCCGGAATCTCGATCCAAGCACTGACGTCGGCGTTAATTGCCTTCCATTTTGCGAGGTCGGCCGCGTGGTCGGAGGAGGAATAGGAGATCGGGTCCCCGGCCCCGCTGTCCGCGGAGACGACGCCGCCGGCCCCGTCCGTGTAGGAGGCGCTCTTGTAATCCGCCGCTTTTGCCGAGGACTCCATGCCCTCCGGCAGCGTGAGGAAATTCACCCGGAGGCCGACGAGATCGATCTCCGAGCCGGAGGCCCCGTTTTCGACCGTGAGGGAGTCGGCGAGGCCCAGCATTCGGAGGACTGAGTCGCCCGTGACGTTGAGGGACTGCGTGTAGCCGGCCTCCGTCTGCTCATAGGTAAACCCGCCTCCGGTCAGGGTGCCGACCGCGCCGGAATTCTTCATGTAGATACTGCGCCCGCCCGCGGAGAGGGTCCCGTCCCCCATCTCGGCCCGGAAGACGCAGCCGGCGTTATAGACCGCGGCCCGTTCCCCGCCGGAGAGGTCCAGCAGGCGCAAGGCGGCGCTTCCTCCGAGCGTGAGCTCCGGCGTACAGACCGCGTCCGCCCATCGCCATTTGAGCTCAGCCGGGACTTCGAGCGAGTCCGGCGTCCTGAGCAATACGGCGTCCGCATAGGCCAAAAGCTCCAGCTTGCCCGCAGAGACAAAGACGGCGCTTACCGGAACCTTGAGCACGAGGCGCGTGTCGCTGAGCAGATAGACCTCCCGGATGCCGCCCCCCGCGGAGATTGATTCCTCATTGGGGCCGGAGCTCTCGCCCGGGACTTCCGTACCGGAACCGGCGGAGATTTCGCCGCCGCTTTCCGTGCCCGCGCTGATGGAGGCATCGTCCGCGCTTGAGCCTGAAATGGTTTCGCTCCCGCTTTCCTCTCCCATGTCGGCAGGGACGTCGGCCGTGCCCCACCCCAGCGAAAGAATCAGGCTTTCCAGTTTCGCCTTGTTTTCCGCGGCGGTGGGTGCGGCTTCCTCCGAGGAGAATGCCTCTTCCAAAGAAACCGCTTCTTCCGTCGTCTCCGGCAAAGCGGGGCCGCCCTCCTCCGCAAAGACGGAGTTCGCTCCGCCGCCCGCGACGATCAGTTTCCGGGCGGTGACGCCCCTGAGGCGCACCGTCCCGTCCCCGACTTCCGGGGCGATATAGAGATAATCGGTGAAGACCGCGTTTTCCACGATGACGCCGTCCGCCGTGATCACGCCTTTTTCATAGGTCGCGGCCTCGCCGTAGGTGCCGGCCTCGGAATAGACCATCGCGCCCTCATAATCCAACGCGTCCGCGGACACCTCAATGGATGGCTCCTGTCCGGAGGAGGATTCCCCCGCCTTTTTGCCGCAGGCGGACAGCGGAAGCAGCAGCAGGAACGCGAGGAAAAAAGCCGTCGATTTTTTCATGAGATTCTCTCCTTTTGCCGTTTCTTGGTTCGATTATACCTTTTTTCACCCATTTTGAAAAGGGGGCTCCGAAAGCCCCTTTTTTCAAAAATAAAAAACGCTCTTTCCCATAAGAAAAAAACGCTTTCTCGCGGATTTTTTTAAAATTATTCAAGGAGGTCGACCGCCAGCTTGCCAAAAAGCAGCGCGAGCACGACAAAAATCATATGGCGCACGCGCTTTTCGGCGTTCGTATTCGTTATAAAAATAAAACTACAAGACGGCTCCCCGCCGCCGGTCCTCACCGAAGCGTCAATCGGTTTTCTTCGGAGGGATCGGAGCGCCCGGCCTTTCGGCTCACTCCTGCTCCGGGATCATCCGCTCCGCGACCGTAAAGACGCCCTCGTCGTCCGCGTCGACCGCGTAGCCGCCGCAGTTCGGCAGCAGGTACTCGTAAAACTCCTTCCGCGGTCGGGCGAAGGCCGACATCACCGCCATGATGACGCCGCCGTGGACGGCGAACGCGATGTCGTCAAGGGATTCCGCCTTCGCCTCCCCAAAAACGCGCAGAAACGCCGCCGTGCAGCGGCCGTAAAAATGCTGCCAGCTCTCCCCGTTCGGCGGGGCGGAGCGGTCCGTGAGCCATCGGTCGTAGGCCGGGTCGTCCTTGATCTCCTCATAGGTTTTTTGCTCGAAGTCGCCGAAATCCGTCTCCCGCATATCCGGCACCAGCCGCTTCTCCGCGTCCGGAAACAGGATCTCCGCCGTCTCGCGGCAGCGCAGCATCGGGCTCACATAGCAGACGCCGACCCGCGGCATCTTCTCCGCGGCCCTTTGCGCGAGGAGGACGCCCTCCGGCGCGAGGGGCTCGTCGGTGGAGCCGATATACTGCTGCTTCAGGTTGCCCGGCGTCGCGCCGTGCCTCGTAAAATAAATCCTCATGACGTCTAAAATTCCTTTTCGTCAGCCTTTTATTTTTTGCGGACAGCCGCAGTCCATGCGGATCACCTCGTCGGCCCGTCCCGCGAGCACGCAGCAGACGCGGCCCACCTTTTCGCGCCACCTGCGCTCGAACGGGTCGACCGGGACGATGCCGCAGCCGACCTCGTCGCTGACGACGAGGATCTCCGGGTTGGCGGCGAGGAGCGCTTCGATCAGAAGATCCGGGTCCTCCCCGGCCTCCATAGCCGTCCGGACGCACCGGTGCAGCCCATAGAGAATCTTCGCGCGCTTCGCGCCCTCAAAATCCACGGCCACCGCCTCCGGGCAAACGCCCGCGAGCTTCGCCGCATAATCGAGCTTTCCGGAGCCGATGCCCCCGATAATCAGCTTCATAACAACGCCTCCCATTTTTGAACCGCCACGACCGCCGCCGGCGCGGAGAGCTCGCAGAGCGTCAGGAAATAGCCCGCGAGGTCACCGGTGATGCCGCCGAACTCGCGGTAGGACATCCGGCGGTAATGCAAAAACACGATCCCGGCGGCAAGGAGCGCCGCCGCGCCCATCGTGAATGAAATCCACAGCATGCCCGCCGCCGAAACGAGAATCCACAGAGAGCAGGCGGCCCGCACCGTCTTGGTGTCCGCGGCGTCCGAGAAGGTCGCGAGCAAGCCGGTACCCCGCGCGTTTCGGAACGTGACCGCGGAGAGGCCGGAGAGCGCCCTGCCGAGCACGGGAGCCCACGCGAGCACGCCCGCCGCCCGCAGGCCCGCCTCCACCTCGCCCCAGAGGGCCGCGGCGGTCAGCAGATAGATCGCGCCGTAGATCGCGGCAAACGCGCCGATGTGGGAATCTTTTAGAATCTCCAGCTTTCTTTCCCGGCTCTGGTGGGAACCGAGGGCGTCCCATGTGTCACAGAAGCCGTCAAAATGGATGGCCCCGGAGACCAGTATGGAGATGAGCACGCAGCCCGTCCCTTGGAGGAGCGCGCCGATGCTCAAAAATTTTGCCAGCAGCAGCCAGCCAAACAGCAGGCCGCCGGAGACGAGGCCCACCATCGGGAAAAAGCAGAACGTGAGGGCCGGGGTGCCGTATTTCCAGACCCGGTCCGGCATCGGGATCTTGGAGTACATGGCGAAGGCCATACCCATCCCGCAGAAAATCTTTTTCACAGCGCCGCCCCCTTTTTCCGGATCGGGATGCCGCAGGTCATCTGATAGACGCTGTCGGCCCTTGCCGTCGCGCGGCGGGTGACCTCGGCGAGGCATCGGCGATAGCGTTCCGTCAGCGCCTCGTATTCGACGCCGTCGGAAAAGACGTCGTTGGCGACGATTACGGCGTTCTCTGCCTTCGCAAAAAGTGCCGAGAGGCCCTCCTCGACCCGCTTCACGGCGGCTTCCGGGTCCCCGCCGCCCTCGTGGGCAAACAGCTCGTTGGCGGTCAGGTTGCCCAGACACTCGAGCAGGACCGTGGAGCCCGACGGCACCTCGCGCAGGACGATTTCCGCGAGATTCCGCGGCGCCTCCACGGTGGAAAATCCCTTTTGCGCGCGCATGGCGCGGTGGCGCTCCACCCGGCGGACGCATTCCTCATCGGTGATCCGCATGGTCGCTATGTACACCCTGTTTTCCCCGGAGAGCTTCATCACGGTCTTTTCCGCAAACGCGGATTTCCCGCAGGCCGAGCCTCCGTAGACGACGACTACCATTCTTTTCTCCTCGTGCGCGTTATTTTTGCGGGACATAGGCCTCGATCTTGGTCGCCTCAAAGGTCGTCATATTGCGGTAGACCGCGAGGGCCATATCGAGGATCGGGAAAAACGCGACCGCGCCGGTGCCCTCGCCGAGGCACATTCCGGCGTCGATCACCGTCTCCGCGCCGAGTTCCGCCATCAGCATCCGGCCGGCCGGCTCCTTGGAGATATGGCTGCCCAGCATATAATCCTTCGCCGCCGGACAGACGCGCTGCGCGACGAGCGCCGCCGCGGCGCTGATAAAACCGTCGATAACGACGGGGACGTGATAAATCGCGCCGCCGAGAAAGACGCCGACCAGCCCCGCGAGATCGAGGCCGCCGACCTTCCGGAGCACATCGAAGGCGTCGTCCGGGTCGGGACGGTTCACCTCGACGGCTTTTTTGATCGCACCGATTTTCTTTTGATAACCCTCGGTGGAGAGGCCGGCCCCCCTGCCGGTCATGTTCTCCACCGGCTGGCCCAGCAAAACGGAGACGACCGCGCTGCTGGTGGTGGTATTGCCGATGCCCATCTCTCCGGTCGCGAAGATGCCGTAGCCCCGCTCCTTGAGCTCGCCGACGAGGTCGATGCCGGTCTCGATGGCCCGCTTCGCCTCGTCCGGCGTCATGGCCGGGCCCTTGACGATGTTGCCCGTGCAGCGGTGCACGCATTTTTGGAGGATCTTCTCCCCGGTCACGGGCCGGTAGACGCCGATGTCCACCGGGAACACGTCGGCCCCCGCGACCCGCGCCATCTGGCAAACGCAGCTCAGGCCTTTCGACATGTTTTCGGTCACGATGGCCGTGACCTCCTGGCCGGTCTGGGTGACGCCCTCCTCGACGACGCCGTTGTCCGCGCACATCGCGATGACGGCCTTCTTGCCGAGGGTGAAAGATTCGTCGCCCTTCATCCCGGCGATCTTGATGAGATCGGTCTCCAGAACGCCGAGGCTGTCGAGCGGCTTCGCGATGCTCGCCCAGCGCGCCTTGGCGCGCCGGACGGCCTCCCCGTCCGCGGGCACGATTTTCAGAAGCGCCTCTTCGTATTTCATCAGAGTTCCTCCAAGTCTTTTTCTTTTATTTTACCGCGTTCCCCTGTTCATTTCTTTCCTTTTTTGCTAAACTGGAACAGGGAGGCGCTTTTTCTCGTAAAATTATTTATAATTATATCATTGGCGCGGCGGCACCGTTGGCGATCGCCGTATAATAATTGCTTTTCCGCTATTATAACATACTTTCGTCGGAGGTGCCACTGTGAAACATCTTGTAAATGTCGTCAGCGAAAACGGCTGGCTCAGCGCGTATAAGGACCGCGAGGACATGCTGCAGTTTGTCCGCGACTGCTGCTGCGACGGCGTCGAGGTGATCCGCGGCGGCCCGGACGACACCGGCATCTACACGCCGGACTGCGTCGTCGGCTGCCACCTGCTCTTCTATCCCAACTGGATCGACTTCTGGAACGGCAACACGGCCTATCTCGAAAAACATTTCCGCAGCCGCGAATTTTGGGAGGGCTATTACCAATCCGGCGACCGCGAGGGATTTAAAAAGCTTTTTCAGGCGGATATGGACTATGCCGAGGCGATGGGCGCCGAATATGTCGTCTTCCACGTCTCGGACGTCTCCAACGAGGAGGTCTTCAGCTACCGGTGGGAGCACACCGACCGGGAGATCCTCGACGCCTCCGCGGAGCTTCTCAATGAGCTGACGGACGGGCGGAATTATCATTTCAAGCTCCTGCTCGAAAACCTGTTCACGCCGGGGCACCATTTCATCGACCCCGCCGAGACCGAATACCTGCTCGACCACGTGCGCTATGAAAACACGGGCCTGCTGCTCGACACCGGCCACCTGATGAACGCGAACCAACACATCACGGACGCCGAGCAGGGCCTGCGCTGGGTGATGGACTGCGTCGAGCGCCACGGGGCGCTCGCAAAATACATAAAGGGCGTCCACCTGCACCAGTCCCTGAGCGGCGGCGTGCTCACGGAGATGCTCACGCAAAACATCGTCCCCGAAAAGGATTTTTACGACTGCTTCGCCCAGTCCTACGCGTGGATTTTAAAAATCGACCAGCACGACCCGATCACGAACCCGCTGGCGAACGATCTGCTCGAAATGATCGACCCCGAGTATGTCGTGCACGAGATCTCCGCGCCGGACCGCGCCGCCAAGGTCGAGCGGGTCCGCCTCCAGATGCGCACGCTGGGCCGCTGCTGACCGCTCCGCGGGGGGCCGCGGGAGACGATCCTATTTCCGGTTGGGGACGGCATAAGTCGTTTCTGCCAAAACGGGATAAGCAGGCTTGCCTCCTATAAAGTTTAAGGAGGCTCGCGCGGTTTAACAAGGCTGTACCTCGCCGACCGCGCCGCGGGGGATTTTCCATGGAAGCGGCGGGGACCGCTCTCCGAGAACACAAAAAAGCGGTATGGGAGCACCCCATACCGCTTTTATTTGCCCGGAATCAGAGATCGTGGTCGATCTTCATCGGGCCCTTTCTCCAGACGTTGTTGATCAGCGCGCCGATGATGATGACGTTGCTCGTCATATAGAGCCAAATCATCAGGATGATGAACGACGCGAGCGACCCGTAGATCAGCGAATAGCGCACGGACAGGCCGATAAACCACGAAAACACGGCGCTGACCGCCACCACCGCGATGGAGGCCACCGCCGCGCCGGGCAAGATCGCCGCGTGGTGATCGCTGTGCCACGAGGCGATCTTATAAAGAAAATATAAAAAAAGAAACAGAAAAATCAGCAGCAGGCCGAACCGGATCGCCGGCCAGAACCCCGTATATTTCGCGAGGCCGAAATACGGGTCCAGCATCCGCAGGAGCCAGTTCCCGGCCACGATCAGCAGCGCGCCGAAATAGATCACGGCCAGCAGCAGGACCGAGCTGAGGATACTGACGATGTAATAAAAGACCGTGTGGTTCCGGTGGCCGCCATAGATGTCCCGCACCATATCCAGAAGCTGGCGGAACGCCGCCGAGCCGGTCGTCAGATCGGCGATCAGGCCCGCGGTCAGCAGCGCCGGGGATTCGATCTTCGAGACATACCGCAGATAATCCTCGATCTGCCCCAGAGCCTCGGCCGGGATCAGCTCGGAAAATTCTTCCAAGATTTTAAGCAGGTCCTGCCCCATCATGCCGAGGATCCAGTGCGCGCAGATCAGCGCCGGGAAGAGCGACAGCGAGAGATAATAGGAGAGCGAGGACGCGCAGCGGGTGACGCGCTTATCAAAAAACATCCTCACGGCGTCCGCCGCCGAGTGCACGACAAACATTCTTTTCAAACCGCGCCTCCTCCCCTGTTGGTTTCCATATTATACTACAACTTTGGGGGAAGAAAAAAGGGGGTTCCTGTCCATCCGGTTTTTTTCCCGCGCGGGGTAGATGCGTATGTTTGGAAACCGCATTTTCCCCTTGCAAACCGCGCCCGGGGCTGGTATGATACCCATAGAGAAAACGATGGGAGTTGAAAGGATGCGCAATTTTTCCTGCTGAGGACCAAGGCATAACGAGACGAAACCGCGGCGCCGCCGCTTGGTTTGTCGTGCCCGCGCAGGAAAATGCGGATTCCGGAGACTCAAGCGATCAGGCCTTGCCCCGCCCTTTTTGGGCCGGGGCCGGCGTATGCGTGAGCTGCGGGGATCTTCTTTCCTGCAGCTCTATTTTTACGGGAGGACGGCCATGTCGCTGATCAATATTTCCAATCTCACCTTCGCCCACGAAGGCGGCTACGACACCCTTTTTGAAAACATGAGCTTTCAGATCGACACCGACTGGAAGCTCGGCTTTACGGGCCGAAACGGAAGGGGCAAGACGACGTTTCTGAACCTGCTGCTCGGCAAATATCCCTATCAGGGAAACATCTCGGCCTCCGTGGAATTCGAGTATTTCCCGTTCGAGGTCGCGGATAAGAGCAAGGATACGCTGGACGTCGCGGAGGACATCGGCGGCGGCCTGCCCCAATGGGCGCTGCTGCGGGAGTTCTCCCTGCTCGAGCTCGGCGAGGACGCGCTGCGCCGCCCGTTTTGCACCCTCTCAAACGGCGAGCAGACGAAGGCGCTGCTCGCGGCGCTCTTCTTGAAAGAAAACCGCTTCCTGCTGATCGACGAGCCGACAAATCACCTCGACATGCGCGGCCGGGAGATCGTCAGCCGCTATCTGAGCGGCAAGGAGGGCTTCATCGTGGTCTCCCACGACCGGGCCTTCCTCGACGGCTGCGTCGACCACATCCTCTCGATCAATAAAGCCGACATCGAGGTCCAGCGCGGCAATTTCTCCTCATGGCTCGTCAACAAGGAGAGGCGGGACCGGTTTGAGCTCTCGGAAAACGAGAAACTCAAAAAGGACATCCGCCGCCTCGAAAAAACCGCGCGGGAGAAGGCCGCATGGTCGGACACGGCGGAGCGGCGAAAAATCGGCTTCGACCCGGTGCACGAGGAAAAATACCTCGGGCGGCGTCCCCTTCAGGGGGCGAAGGCCAAGAAGATGATGAAGCGGGCCAAATCGATCGAGACGCGCCGGCAGGCGGCGGTCGGGGAAAAATCGAAGCTGCTCAAAAACCTTGAAAGCGCCGAGCCGCTGAAGGTCGCGCAGCCGGCCTATCACGCAAACCGCCTGCTGTCGCTCGAAGACGTCTCGATCTTTTATGGGGAGAAGACGGCCTGCCGGGGCGTCGGCTTCACGGTCGAGCGGGGCGACCGGGTCGCCCTCCGCGGCAAAAACGGGTCGGGCAAGTCCAGCGTCCTCAAACTGATCCTCGGGGCGGACCTCGCCTATACCGGGAATTTGCTGGTCGGGAGCGGGCTCAAAATCTCCTATGTGCCGCAGGACCCCTCGTTCCTTGGCGGGGACCTGTCCGATTACGCCGCGCGGGAGCAGATCGACGAGAGCCTCTTCAAAACGATCCTGCGCAAGCTCGATTTTTCAAGGGCGCAGTTTGAAAAGGACATGCGCGACTTCAGCTTCGGGCAGAAGAAAAAGGTGCTGATCGCCAAAAGCCTTTGCGAACGGGCGCATCTGCTCGTCTGGGACGAGCCGCTGAATTACGTCGACGTGCTCTCCCGCATCCAGATCGAGGACCTGCTGCTCGCGGATAAGCCCACGATCCTGTTTGTGGAGCACGACCGCGAATTTTGCCGAAACGTGGCCACAAAGACCGTGGAGCTATAAACCGCGCCCCCGCTTTCGCGGGACGGCCGTACAGGGCAACGCGTTTCCACGGAAAATATTTTCCGGATTATCATATTCCCGGGTATAAACGGAGCCGTATAAGGCGTATCGTTCCCTGAAAAACCGAGGGCCGCGCCCGCTCTCCCTTCCCGTCCGTTAGGCGTTACCTTTTCTGCGGAAATTGCACGCCGCCGGAGAGATTTCGTTGACTTTCCGCCTCCAATAGGCTAAAATGAAGAAGTATTTGGAATTCTTTGATCGGCGGTGACAGTGTGGCGGAAGAAAAAAAAATTCTCGCGGAGGCGGACGAATCGGTCCCCGAAAACGACGGCGCGAGGGAGGATAGGATCCCGGACGAGGCGTTTTATAAGGTGCTGGACATCGACAAGGCCATCGAGGGCAGGAAGATTATCCTGGTCGGGCGCTCCCGCTGCGGCAAGACGACGCTGATCCGCCGCCTGCACCATCAGGACATGACCTACCATAAGACACAGACCGTCGAAGCCTACGCCGACGCGATCGACACGCCGGGCGAGTACACCGACACGCCGTTTTTCAGCCGCGGCGCGGCGATCTGCCCGGCCTACGACGCCGACATCGTCTGCTTCTGCCACGACGTCGACAACGACGTCTGCCGCCTGCCGCAGATGTTCTCCATGTCCTTCGCGCGGCCGGTCATCGGCATCGTCACCAAGGCCGACGACGAGGACTGCGACCTCTCTCAGGCGATCATGTTTCTGGAGAACGCCGGGGCCCGGCGCATCGTCGTCACCAGCTCCGTCACCGGCCGCGGCATCGGGGAACTGATCGACCTCGTCAACACCATCGACCTCAACGACTATTGAGTCTATGATAAAAGAAGACCGTTTTGAAGAAAAAAGGTGGATCGAACTCTCCGAGCGGGCCTTTTCCCGCGGGATCCCCCAGCATACCGAATTCCTGACGCTGGCCGAGCAGCAGGAGCTCGCCCGCCTCGCCCGCTCCCTGCCCTCCGGGTACTTTTTGGATGGCGGCTGCGAGGGCGCGGAGCGCAAGATCGCCTGCTTCGGCGAACCGGACCGGTTCTCCGGGGAGGCGTCGCCGGTCGCCTGTCTGGAGCTCTCCCCCGTCTCCGAACGCTTCGCCGAGCCGCTCGCGCACCGGGACTGCCTCGGCGCGCTGATGTCGCTCGGCATCCGGCGCGGCCTGATCGGAGACATCCTGATCGCCGGGAGCGGCGCCTATGTGATCTGCCTGCGCTCTACGGCGGAGTATCTCATGGAAAATCTTAAGGAGATCCGGCATACCCCGGTGCGCTGCCGGCTCGCCGACAGGCTCCCGGAGGCGGCCTTTCCGCAGCCGGAGGAGGCCGAGGTCGTCGTCTCCTCGCCGCGGCTCGACTCGCTGATCTCCGCGGTCTTTAAGCTCTCCCGCGGCGAAAGCGCCGTGCTCATCGAGCGGGAGCTCGTGCTCATCAACGGGGCGGCCGTGCTCAAGGCGGATGCTCACCCGGAGGAGGGCGCGATCGTCTCCGTCCGCGGGCGGGGGCGCTTCCTCTTTGCCGGGATCAAAAGCGAGACGAAAAAAGGCCGTCTGCGCGCCGTCATAAAATTGTATAAATAAAAAGGCCCGCCGAATGCGGCGTTTTTTTATAGGCAAAATTTTATGCCGGACTGACAATACCCCGGCACGAAGCCGGGGAAAAGGGGCAGACTGTAAATCTGTTGTCCGACGGCCCCGTGACCGGCTGACGGGCAAAAAGGGCACGGCGCACAAAAAAGCCCCTCCGGGACGGAGGGGCTTTTGTTTCGCATGTCTTCCGGGTCAGTCTTTGAGATCCAGTCCGGAGGCCTTTTTCTGGAACATCTTCTGGCAGAGCTCGGCGATGAACGCGCCGGCCTCGACCGGCGGGGTTCCGGCTCTGTGGATGTTGGAGACGACGGTGCGGTTGGCCTCCGGGATGCCCGGATAGCCGCCGTACACGCAGTAGGCGGAGAGGGATTCGGCGGAGGCGAGTCCGGGTCTCTCGCCAAGGAGGACGACGGTCACTTTCGCGTTCAGGATCTTGGCGACGGAATCCTCGGACCCCACGCGGCCGTACCTGACGAAGAACGGGGCGCCGACCTTCAGATTGGTGTTCTTGAGGCCGTTCATGATCGCCGGCAGGACCTCGTCGATGTTGGCTTCCACCGCGGTGGAGGAGAGGCCGTCAGAGACAAAGATCTGGACATCCGAATCGTTCGTGCATTCTTTTTTGATCTGGGCGGCCGTATCGTCGTCGAAGACGCGGCCGAGGTCCGGACGGGTCAGATATTCGTCCTTGCTCTTGCAGGAGGTCTGGTAGACTTTGAGGTTGTTTCTTTCGAGGGCCTCGTCGTGGACATCGTCAAAGACGGCGTCCATCGCGCAGGCGTGGTCGGCGCGGAAACGCAGCAGGGTCTGGGTCAGCGGCCGGGGGCCGGACCTCCAGACGCCGAGACGGGCGGCCGAGCGGGCCTTTAGGCGAAGGTATTCCGCGACATGTTCGGCCGTAAGATTCGGGATAAGAATCAGTTTTTGAAGATCAACCGCGGACAGATCCGGAACTTCTCCGCCGCAGGCGCATTTAGAGGGTGCTGCTTCGTTTTCGCCGCACACCTGGGTAATCGCCTTCCTGACAATTTCCATAAGCTCAGCTTCATTCATTTGTAGCAGCCTCCTTTCTTATTTAAAGAATATGGAAGCGCTGCCGGCCTTATCGGTAAGGTGGCCGTCGGCGTCCATGATTCCGAGATCCATCGCCCATTTGTGGAATTCGGGCGCGGGTTTTCTATGACTCAGCTCACGCATCGTGGCGTCGTCATGGAAAGACACGTCCTGATAGGAGAGCATGACGTCGTCGCCCATCGGAACGCCCATATAATAGTTGCAGTTCGCCGCGTTGAGCAGCAGGCAGGCGATCTCCTGGTCGTTTTGGTCGATGCCGGTGTGGTTGGTATAGCAGGGAGCCATGCCCATCGGGAGGCCGATGATCTTGGCCATAAAGTGGTCTTCCAGATTGGCGCGGATCATTTCTCTGCCGTCGTAGATGGTCTCGGGGCCGATAAAGCCGGAGACGTTGTTGACCATAAAAGGACGGAAATGACGGGCAAATCCGTATGTACGGCCCTCGAGCGTCATCTCATCCGCGCCCTCGTCGGCGCCGATGGAAACTTCGGAGCCTTGTCCGGTTTCAAAATAGAGACGGTTCGAGCCGGTGCCGTAGCACTCATGGGAGGCGAGGTCGTAGGCCTCCGTCAGGAGATCACGCGAGACGCCGAAGTCTTCGCAGGCGGCCTGTGTGCCGGCGATGGACTGGAAGAACATGCAAAGCGGAGCGCCCTCGCGCACGGACTGCATCTGCGTGGTGATATGGGACAGAACGGTCAGCTGGGTCGGGATCTTCCAATCCTGAATGAAGCCCCAGAGGCCGTCCGAGATGCGGCGCGTGGTCTCAACGGTATCTTCCACGGGGTTGATGCCGATGCAGGCGTCGCCGGAACCGTAGCTCACGCCCTCCATGACGCCGAGAAGGATCGATTCGACGTCGTCGGTGGTGGAGTTGGTCTGGCAGCGGTAGCTCAGCGTGCCCGGGAGCCCGATCTGCGTGACGCAGCGGGTCGGGTTGGAGACCTTGCTCGCGCCGTAGATCAAGTCGCTGGTGGAGCAGATTTTCGCAACGGCGGCAACGGTCTCGCCGTTAAAGGCGAAGCTTCCGCGGTAAAGATCATCCTTGGTGGTATGGTTGTTCATGATCCACTCGCGAACTTCGCCGATGGTCATATTCTTAAACTGGCCATAGATACGGTTGTTCAGGGCGTCGAGCTCGACCCTCGTGACCTCATCCTTCTCGTACGGGACCACAGGATTTTCTGTGATATCGTTTACGGTCAGGTTGGAGAGAACGACTTTGGCCGCGATTCTCTCGGTGACGGTCTCAGCGGCGATTCCCTGGAATCTGTCGGCAGACTTCGGTTCGTTTGCTTTGGCTAAAACATCCTTGACGTCACGGAATTCAAACGTCTTTCCGTTAAGCCTGGTCTTCAGTTTCAAAACCAAACACTCCTTTCACTTTCTAAAAAATCGGGGGGTCTCCCCGTCTTGCCGCGTCTCCCCTGGCACAGCCGGACCCCCGCGGACCTCCCTCTCCGCCAAGGACACAGCCGGGCTGAAAACGAAGCAGAGGAAATTCGTCTCCTCACATGGAAGAAAATCTTCTTCCGTTCAGAACGGAATATTCCTCTATAAAAGTACTACATAAAGTTCACAAAGTCAACCTCCATTTGGATAAAATTACTTTAAATGATCGGGATATGTCACCGGTTTTCGGGATTCCGATTTTTCGCCAAAAAATCTTTGCTTTTTTTCTTTTTCGCGTGTAGAATGAAAACCATTGATTGCGAGGTTGGAAGATGAAAAAGGGAAAGACAGTCGGGACGATGATGCTGCTTTCGGCGGCGGCGATCTGGGGCATGTCCTTTGTCGCGCAGACCGTCGGCATGGGATACGTGGGGCCGTTTACCTTCAACGGCTTTCGCAGCTTTCTGGCGGCGGCGGCGCTGACGGGATATTGCCTGTTCATGGACGGGGTCCGGAAAAAGCGCGGCGAACCGGCCCTCCCCTCCCCGGCGCACAAAAAACGGTTCTGGAAATCGGGCCTCCTCTGCGGCCTTGCGCTGACGGTGGCCTCTAATTTGCAGCAATATGGGCTGAGCATGACCACGGTCGGCAAGGCGAGCTTCATCACCGTGCTTTATATGATGATCGTGCCCTTCGCGAGCCTGCTGCTCGGGAAAAAGCTGCCCAAACGCATCTGGGGGTCCGTCGCCCTCGCGCTGGCGGGGCTCTATCTGCTCTGCGTCACGGAAAGCCTCTCCCTTGGAAAAGGCGATTTTTTTGTGCTGCTCGGCGCTTTTGCCTATGCCGCGCACATCCTGATGGTGGATCATTTCGCGCCGGAATTCGACGGCGCCAAGCTCTCCTGCGTCCAGTTTTGGGTCTGCGGCGCGTTGTCGACCGGATGCGCGCTGCTCACCGAGACGGTCACCGTAGGCGGGCTGCTCGGCGCGGCCCTGCCGCTGTGCTATGCCGGTTTCCTCTCCGGGGGGCTGGGCTTCACGCTGCAAATTTACGGCCAGAGGCGCACCGATCCGAGCGTCGCCTCGCTGCTGATGAGCTTTGAGTCGGTCTTCGCGCTGCTCGGCGGCATCCTGATCCTTCATCAGGTCCCGACCCTCCGCGAGGCGGCCGGCTGCGCGCTGATGTTCGCGGCCATTCTGCTCATCCAAATCGCGCCGAAAAAAGATCGCGCCGAAAAGCGCCCCGCCTGACGGCTCGGCCGCCCTGCGGTACTTTCAGCTCGTTGGCCGACATGCAAAGGCTTTGAGAATTGGATAAATCGTGGGGACAACGCCTGCTTTCACGCCGAATCGCCGGCACAGCCGTCAAAACGGCGAACCCGCTGTCTTTCCTTTGAGCTTTGGCGGTCCCCCGGCGGATCTTATCATAGGATGAGCACGCTTAAAATCGGATCACATTTAGGAGGGATCAAGGATGAAACCGTGGAACCTGCTTCCGGTGGAAAAACCGTTCGTCGCCTCGTTCAGCGGCGGCAAGGACAGCGCCTTGGCCATCTATAAAGCGATGCGGACCGGGCCGGTGCTCGGCCTGATCTCGATGCTTCACGAGGACGGGCGCAGCGGTGCTCACGGCCTGACGCCGCGCTTTCTCACGAGGCAGGCGGAGGCGATGGGCCTGCCCATCCGGTTCGGCCGATCCTCATGGGAGGGCTACGAGGAGGTTTTTACCGGGCTTCTGCGCGAATACAAAGCGCTCGGGGCCGGGGCCCTCGTCACCGGCGATCTCGACGTGCCGGAGGAGAACTGCTGGCACGAGCGCGTCGCCGGCGGCGCGGGACTGGACTTCTACGCGCCGCTTTGGCGGATGGATCACGCGGAGGAGGCCCGCGCGTTCGTCAGGGAGGGGTTTTCCTCCGTCGTCGTCTGCGTCAACACCGAAATGGGGATGACGGAATCCGATCTCGGGCGCGTCTTTGACGGGTCATACATCGAAGAACTCCTCGCCCGCGGCGTGGACCCCTCCGCCGAAGCCGGCGAATTTCATACCGCGGCGGTGGACGGGCCGTCATTTCAAAGCCCGGTCGCCTACGAGCGCGGAGAGATCCGCGCCCTGAAAGAATATTTTCAGCTCGAACTGATTTGACCGGCTCCGGCCGGCGGCGATCTGTAAAAAACGGGGCGGCGCCGAAAGGTACGCCTTATCGGGAACCGCGAAGAAAGCAGGCGGGAGAGCGTTTCGCTCTCCCGCCTGCTTTTGTAAACTGCCGGCAAACGGATCCGTCAATAAACTTGCGCGCGGCGTTTTTCGTCGGGCAGCTCCCCCTGCGTTTTTTCACGGGGGTGATCCTGACGCCGAACGGCCGGAGGCCCGCCCGCCGCGCATGAGCATCAGGATTCCCGAGATAAAAGCGATCCGCCCCCCGTAGAAACGGGGGGCGGATCGAAAGGATCTGGGATCCCGCACCGAAGCGGGAGAGGGGGTTTTTTATCCCATCAGGATCGCGATGACCGCCGCCGCGTCACGGGCGTCCACGGCGAAATCGCGGTTCATATCCGCTCTGAGGAACTTCATCATTGAGACGAGGCCGAAGCCCTCATACTTCGCGTTGTAGATGTCATAAACGAGCTGCGCGTCGTTGATGTCCGTCCGGCCGCTCCCGTTCACGTCGCCCGTGTAGGAGATTGCGGTTGCCGCGCCGGTTGGCGCCGTGATCTTTTCTTTCGCCGTCTCGGCGTTCAGCGCCGTGTCGCTGATCACATGTTTTCGGTATACTGTTTGCTGTTCTCCGTCTGCCAAGTGTCACCCCCGTCGAAGCTGTAGGCCTCCACGCCGGTGTCGTCCGTCGCCATGGTCCTCACGGTCCAAGTACCTCATCGCCATCGATCCGCCGACCTCGGAGGGGCGGTAGGGGTTGCCGGGCTTGTCGAAATCCGAGACCGGGTTGGGATGCACGTCGGCATAGCCAAAGAACAGATCCTTGCCCCAGACGGTTTTTGTCCCGGAGAGGGTGAGCTGCTCCTTGGTGTAAAGCGAGTTGGCGTGGTTGCCCTCAAAGCAGTAGTTTTCCCCCACCGGGTAGGCCGGTTGCGGATGGTAGCCGGCGGTGGCGAGGAAGTAGCCGTCGCCGCCCTGATTGTCCGTCCAATAGACGTCCTTTGCCACGTAAGGATCGAAATCCGGATCCGAGTTGTGGTAGGTGACGGCGTAATCCCAGACGGTGTCCTCCTCGTAGTGTTTGGAGCCCGCCAGCGTGTACCAGCGGACGCCGTCCTCGGAGACTTCGACGCCCGCCGGCTCGGCGTTGCCGTACCATCCTTTGCATAGTTGTTATTTTTGCACCGTTTTCCAGATCTTTTACATTTTTTTGAATATTGCCGGGGAAACGATTTTGAACGGAGGGGAAACCGCCGCCCCCTATTTCCGTTTATCAGCGGACGGGACGCCTTTTTTCGCGGCCGCGCCGGAACATTTCCGAAAAACCACCTCCCCTGGTTACGGTTGCCATCCGGCTTTCCGCGTTCATTGACATTTCGCATCCCGCTTACTATAATAAATACGACAAAACAAGACCCATCCGTCAGGAGGGGTTGTCATTTTGTCGGGGCGGCCGCCACAGACTGTTTGCGAGACGGGACTGTGGCGGCTGCGCTTTTTATCTACCCCTAAAAGGGATGGATCGCTTTGAAACAAAAAAACGCGGCGGCCCGTTAAGGCCGCCGCAAACGTATTTCTGCGTGCTTTTACGTTTTCTTTTCGTACCAAAAGAAAAAACGTACGATAATAATCCTTGTAGGTCTTCTGACTCGCGTCTATGGGTTTTTAGGCCCATGCCCCATATCCTGCCTTCTCAGCTTTTGGCCAATGACCGGTTTTCACCGACGGATATGGGTTAAACGATCACAGCGGCGTATTCCGTCCGGGATTCTCACCCAAGTTTCCTTGTTAAGCTTTCGGCCTCGTCCCACACAAAACCGCAAAGCCACAAGAATTCGATATTCTGATTTATTGCTGTCATACGGCTATGCCGCAGAAAGCGCAAACCCGCGCTTCCTCAAAACCGATTTGCCGTCTTCCAACATCAATATATCACATTCCCCGAAAATATCAATCTACTTTTCCTCATTTGAGCGGGAATTACGGTGTCCGATCTTGCGGGATTTTGAAGATTCCACCCTGCCTTCGGTTTCCTCCCAACGGATGTCCCGCTTTCGGCCGGAAAAATAAAACGCTGAAAAAAGCTCCGGTTTTTGACATTTCCGTCGTGCCAAGGCAAAGCCAAAGGGCTTGCCGCCCGCTATTCACAGACTACAAGCCCTTCATGCCGCTTCATTATTCTTTGTCTAATTTTTGGGGTCGGTTCACGTTCGGCGTGCCCTGCCTTTTCGTCTATTCTTTCAGCATCTTCTCCCGCCGCTTCCAGTCCGGCAGCACGGAGGCGACCAGCCGGTGAAACGCCTCCCCATGATTTTTATACCGGATATGCGCAAGCTCGTGCACGACGACGTAGTCGATCGCTTCCGGAGGCTCCAGTATCAGCCGCCACGAATAACAGACCGCGTTTTTCGGCGAGCAGCTCCCCCAGCGTTTTTTCGCCGAGGTGACCCGGATACCGGTTGGGCGCAGGCCCATGACCGCCGCGAAGTGCTCCGTCCTTGCGGTGAGGCGGGCTTTTGCCTCCTCGCGGAGGTCTTTCTCCTCCTCCGCGGAGAGCGTCCGCTCCGCCTCCTGCCTCTTTGCCCGGGCCGCCATATGCGTCTCGATCCAGCGCCGGTGCCGGTCTATAAACTCCTCGATGCCGCGGATCGGCGTCTTTCTCGGCGCGCGGATCACCAGCTCCGGGCCGTTTTGTACGGAGATTTCAAGCGTTTTCCGGTCCGAGCGGATCAGGGTGTAGCCATCCCTCTTCTCGATCTCCGGGGGACGTTTCTTTCTCCCAAAAAGCACGCTTCTCTCCCCTTTTTCCCCATCATTTTGCGGTTATTTAATGTAAAGCCATTATTCTTTACACATCCTCACGGGCTGCGCCGCGGTGAAGAAACGCGGCGGCGTTTTTTCCTGCCGCGAAGGACGGCGCTCCCCGCCCCGCCCGCGCGGCGCGGTCTCAGAAAACGGCGTCTTTTTTGCGGCAATGAAAAAGAATGAATTTCTTTTTAAATAAACTTACATTTTTCGGTGAAAATGTGCTAAAATAATAACAGAGCATTTCCCGCGGAGCGGATTTCCCGGCGAGGATTTCCTCCCGCGCTTTAAAATTTAAAAGAAAGGCTTTTTCGGGTTTACAAAAATCGGAGGGTATCAAATGAACGTATTGAATGAAAAAATTACGCACCGCCAATTCGGAGCCGGAACAGTGACTGCTCAGGACGAAGAAACGGTCACCGTTTTATTTGGCGAAGATCACGGGGAAAAGAAATTTCTCTATCCCGCTGCGTTCGAGTCCTTCCTCCGGCTTTGCGATCCCGACACCCAGAAACAGATGGATTGCGAGCTTCGGCGGATCCGCACAAAGACCGAGACGCTGCGCCGCCTGCATGAAGCGGGATATCAAAAAATCTGGGTGGAGAAGAAGCGCAAACTGATGGATCAAAAAAAGGCGCAGGCCGAAAAACACTTCGCGCAGCTCCTTCGGCAGAGGCCTCTGCCGAAGACCGCGCAGCCCGATCCCGAACACGAGAAGGAACCCGCCGCGTCGGAAAACGTCTGAGAAAAAATAGATGAAAGCCCCGAAGCGTTTCGGGGCTTTTTTATCGCCGTTTCGTGGCAAAGGACATCCCTTGCGGCCTTCAGGCGCTTCGATCCCCCGCCGTCCCCGCATCGCCGATCTCGGAGAAAGGCCGTTCGCGCATACGGACGAAACCGGATTTTTCCGGGCGGGCAAGGCGGCGCTTTGCCGGGGCAGCTCTCGGGCGCCGGGGCGGGGCGTCTCCGGGAGTCCCCGTGGAAAGGGCGGTTACGCCTCGTATGCCGCCATCTGCGCGTTGACCGAACGCTCGCAGGAGCGCACGGCCTCGAGCGTCTTCCCGAGCAGCGTGTCGAGGTCCCAGCCGAGGCGGGGCGTCTCCGGGAGTCCCCGTGGAAAGGGCGGTTACGCCTCGTATGCCGCCATCTGCGCGTTGACCGAACGCTCGCAGGAGCGCACGGCCTCGAGCGTCTTCCCGAGCAGCGTGTCGAGGTCCCAGCCGAGTCGCTCGGCGCCCTGTTCGATCACGTCCCGCGAGCAGCCCGCCGCGAACTTTTTATCTTTGAATTTTTTCTTCAGGCTCGAAAGTTCCATATCCTCGGTGCTCCCGGAGGGGCGCATCTTCGCCGCGGCCCAGATGAGCCCGGTCAGCTCGTCCGACGCGAAGAGGATCTTCTCCATCGGATGTTCGGGCTCCACGTCGCTGCAAAGGCCGTACCCGTGGCTGCAAACCGCGTGGATAAACCGGTCGTCAAAGCCCGCCTCCCGGAGAATCTCCGGGGTCCGCTTACAGTGCTCGTCCGGATAGCGCTCAAAATCGACGTCGTGCAGCAGCCCGACCGTCGCCCAAAAGTCCGCCTCGCCGCCGCAGCCCTGATCCTCGGCAAACCAGCGCATGACGCCCTCCACCGTGAAGGCGTGGCGCAGATGAAACGGCTCCGAATTATATTTTTTCAGCGTCTCCAACGCCCGTTCTCTGTCCATGATGTCTTCCTTTCCCTCGTAAAACGTCCGTGGTCCGGAAAGCGGCTTCGGCCGGGCCCGGGGAGGCAAAAGTTCCCCTGAACCACCGGGCCTTCCGGGTTCCGAAATTCCCGCTAGGTCCAAAGTTCCTCAAGCAAAGAAGCCCCTCGGATTTAGGAATTCTCCGGAAGCCGGAAATCCTTTGCAGGCCCGTAACCTCCCGGAACCCGAAGACGCGCTCCGTTTCAAAGCCCCCGCAAGATGCCGGGACGCTCAGTCTTCCCCCGGGTCTTTATGGTGCGGGTCGGCCGCGTCGAACATGGCGATAAGGCCGTCCATCATACTGGAAAGCCAATCGCCTTTACAGTTATAAACCTCGCCGTCGTCGCATTTTTTCGCGAACTCCGGGTCGATCGGGATCTGCGCGGTCAGCGGGATGTCGTACTCCTTCGCGACCTCGGCGAGCCTGCTCTCCCCGAAAATGGCGTGGCGCCCGCCGCAGTCCGGGCACTCGTAATAGGCCATATTCTCGACGACGCCGAGCACCGGGATCTGCATCATCGCGGCCATCTTGACCGCCTTGCCGACGATCATCGAAACCAGCTCCTGCGGCGACGTGACGACCAGGATGCCGTCCACCGGCAGGGACTGGAACACCGTCAGCGGCACGTCCCCGGTACCCGGAGGCATATCGACGAACATGTAATCCACGTCGTTCCAGAGCACGTCGGTCCAGAACTGCTTGATGGTCCCCGCGACGATCGGGCCGCGCCAGACCACCGGGTCGGTCTCGTTTTCGAGCAGCAGGTTGATGGACATCAGCTCGATGCCGTTTTTGGAGATCACCGGGATGATGCCGAGCTCGGTGCCGTCGGCCTTTTGGGTCACGCCGAAAATCTTCGGGATCGAGGGGCCGGTGATGTCGGCGTCGAGGATCGCGGTTTTATAACCTCTTTTTTGCATCTCGGTGGCGGCCAGCGCGGTGACGAGCGATTTGCCGACGCCGCCCTTTCCGCTGACAACTCCGATAACCTT
>CAZAAR010000007.1:1408-12964 GCA_964483415.1 uncultured Oscillospiraceae bacterium | reverse complement strand
ATATTCGTTTTGCGGCGCGAGAAAACTCTCCGGGATGCCTGTATCGGCTCCCTCTCTCCGGCTGCCGCAGTCGAGCGAGCAGCTCGAGCAGTCATGGGTACATTCTTCGGGCATGGGGATACCTCCTTTGTTATTTCATCAGGCCGCAGACCAGATCGGAATACGCCGCCGGGTCCTCAAGCGGAAGCTCGGCGATGATCAGCGCCTGATTATAAAGCAGCTCCGCGTATTTTTTCGCGAGCTCTTTGTCCGTGTCTATCGCGTTTTGCAATGCTTTGAACGCCGCGCTGCCGGCGTTGACCTCGAGCACGCGCTCGGTCTTGAAGCCGGCCGTCTCGCCGCCCTGCTTGCGCAGGTATTTCTCCATCTCGATCGAGATCGGCCCGTCGGCGGTCAGGCAGACGGCGTGGGATTTGAGGATCCGGGAGACGCGCGCCTCCTTGATCCGGCCGCCCAGCGTCTCCTTGAGGAAGTCGAGCGCCGCCTTGCCGGACTCGGCCTTCTCCTCGGCGGCTTTCTTCTCCTCCTCCGTCTCCGGGAGGGCGTCGCTGTCGGCGACGGATTTGATCTTCTTGCCGCCGTGCTCGCCGAAGACCTGTACGACGAACTCGTCCACGTCCTGCGTCAGCCAGAGCACCTCGTAGCCCTTGTCAAGGATGCGCTCGGCCTGCGGGGAGCGCGAGAGGCGCTCCTCGGACTCGCCGGTGGCGTAGTAAATATATTGCTGGTCCTCCGGCATACGCCCCCGGTATTCCTCAAGCGTCGTCAGTTTGCCGTTTGAGCACGGGAACAGCAAAAGATCCTTGAGCATCTCTTTTTTGACGCCGTAATCCGCCGCCGCGGAGTATTTGATCTGCACGCCGAAGGCCTTCCAGAATTTCCCGTACTTTTCCCGGTCGTCCTGAAGCAGCTTGAGCAGCTTTGTTTTGACCTTCTTCTCAATATTGCCTTCGATGATCTTAAGCTGGCGGTCGTGCTGGAGCATCTCGCGGGAGATGTTGAGCGAGACGTCCGGCGTGTCGACGACGCCTTGGATGAAGCGGAACGGCTCCGGCGTCAGGTCGGCGCATTTCTCCATGACGAGCACGCCCGAGGAGTAAAGCTGAAGGCCCTTGCGGTAGTCGCGGCTGTAATAGTCGTAGGGCGCCTCCGCGGGGATATAAATCAGGGCCTTATAGGAGACGACGCCCTCCGCATCGATTAGGATGGTGTCCAGCGGGTCCCCGTATTCACCGAACTTCTGCTTATAAAAATTGTTGTAGTCCTCCGCGGTCGCCTCGCCCTTGCCGCGCTGCCAGATCGGCACCATCGAGTTGAGCGTCTCCCACTCCCGGACCGTCTCGTACTCCGCCGGCTGATCGTCGGGCGCGTCCGGGGCTTTTGGCTTGGGCCGCGTCCGCTCGACCTCCATGCGGATGGGATAACGGATGTAGTCGGAGTATCTTTTTATAAGCGTTTGCAGGCCGTACCGGTCGAGGTACTGACGGTAGTCGTCCTCCTCCGTGTCCGGTTTGATGTGCATGATGACGTCGGTGCCGACGCCGTCCCGCTCGCACTCGGCGACCGTGTAGCCGTCCGAGCCCGAGGATTCCCACCGATAGGCCGTGCCGGCGCCGTAGGCCCTGGAGATCACGGTGATCCGGTCGCTGACCATGAAGGCGGAGTAGAAGCCGACGCCGAACTGCCCGATGACGTCGAGCTCGGCGGTCTCCTTCCCCTCCGCGGCGGCCTCTTTTTTAAACTCAAGAGAGCCGCTCCGGGCGATGGTGCCGAGGTTTTGCTCGAGCTCCTCCCGCGTCATGCCGACGCCGTTGTCGGACACCGTGAGCAGGCGATTCTCCTCGTCGGCCGCGACGACGATCCGGAAATCGGAGCGGCTCATCCCCACTTTGTCGTCCGTAAGCGAAAGATACGCGAGTTTGTCGATCGCGTCGCTGGCGTTGGAGATGATCTCCCGCAGAAAGATCTCCTTGTGGGTGTAGATCGAGTGGATCATCAGCTCCAGCAGACGCTTGGATTCCGCTTTGAACTGTTTTTTTGCCATTTTCCTGCCTCCAGAGAAATAAAATGTAAGATTGCGGAAAAATCCGCGCATGAATTTATTTAACCTCATTTAAAAGAAAACTTCAAGTGGTTTTTGTGAACTTCCCTCCCGACGCCGCCCCGTTTAAAACGTTCCGTCTGTTCTTTTGCGTCCGCCCCCCGCCCGGTAAAAACACGCTTCCATCAATATCGCCATTTCTCGCCGCGCGCCGGAGAAAATTCTGTGCATTTGTGCAGTCTGCAATAAAAGCGTTTTCTTTCACGTTTTTAAAACTTATAAAATGGGAATTTTTGGGCATTATACGAATGGGCTTTTGGGGGAATTTGGACTTATTGCACAGTATTCTCCATTCTGTTTTACCCTTATTTATGTGTTTTGTGTTTTACCCTGTAAAAATCGGCGCGATTTGTTCGCATTCACAAATATGACTTAATTTCCGTCTGTTTAAATTAGATTAATTGTAGAAAATGACAACAACCGCTTGTTTTTTTCCATCGAAACATGTAAAATCCAAGTATCAGCCGAGCGGAAGCGTTTGAGCGAAACGGGAGCGTGAATGGATGAAACTTCTTGAGGAACGGATTCTCAGAGACGGCGTGGTCCGTCCCGGCAACGTCCTCAAAGTGGACAGCTTTCTGAATCATCAGATGGACATCTCCCTCTTCAAGGCGATGGGCGACGAATGGGCGCGCCTCTTCGCCGGCACAAAAATCGACCGGATCGTCACGATCGAGGCCTCCGGGATCGGGATCGCCGCCGTCGCCGCGCTGAGCTTTCACGGCGTGCCCGTCGTCTACGCGAAAAAGGCCGAGAGCCTCAATGTGGACGGCGAGGTCTACCGCGCCAAGATCCAGTCCTTCACCAAAAAGCGCATCTATGACGTGTTTATCAGCAAGAAATACATACAGCCGGGCGAGCGCGTGCTGATCGTCGATGATTTTCTCGCCAACGGCAAGGCGCTCGAGGGCCTCATCTCCATCATCGAGGAGCAGGCCGGCGCCACCGTGGCCGGCATCGGCATCGCGATCGAAAAGGGATTTCAGGCCGGCGGCAGACTGATCCGCGAGCGGGGCTATCATCTCGAATCCCTCGCGATCGTGGACGCGATGGACCCGGAGACCGGGGCGGTCGCGTTTTGCGGCCCCGACGAGTCCCGGGAACGATAATTCATGGTAAAAGAGCGTACGCAAGCACGCTTTTTTATATTTCAAGGTGTATTCGGAATCCAAAAGCAGAGGAAAATGATTAGGAGGATCATCATGAAAAAACTTATTGCCCTGATTCTGGCGGCCGCTATGATGCTCGCCTTCGCTGCCTGCAGCGGCGAAAAGCCCGTCGAGTCCAGCCAGCCCGAAGAATCCACCCCGGTCGAGTCCGGCGAAGCCGTCCTGAGCGAAGCCGCCCAGCGCGTCCTTGACACCAAAGGCGAAAAGCTCGATTCCACCAAGGTGAAAGACGCCTTTGATGCCGGCACGCTGAAAGTCGGCGTCATCCTTCTCCATGATGAAAACACCGGCTATGACGCCGCCCACCTCAACGGCATCAAAGAGGCCGTCGAAAACGTCGGCATCTCCGCGGATCAGGTGATCTGGAAATACAATATCCCCGAGGACGAAACCTGCTACGACACCGCCGTCGACCTCGCCGAGGCCGGCTGCCAAGTGGTCCTCTCCGACTCCTACGGCCATCAGTCCTATATGCTTCAGGCCGCTCAGGAATATCCGGACGTCATCTTCATTCCGGCCACCGGCGACAACGCCGCCGCCTCCGGCTTTGCGAACCTTGTCAACTTCTTCCCTCACACGTTTGAATCCCGCTACGTCTCCGGCGTGGTCGCCGGCATGAAGCTCGCCGAGCTGGTCGCCGACGGCAAAATCGCCGACGCCAACAAAGACGGCGAAAACATCAAGATCGGCTATGTCGGCGCCTTCCCTTATGCGGAGGTCGTTTCCGGTTATACCGCCTTCTATCTCGGCGTCAAATCCATCGTCCCGAACGTCGTGATGGACGTCACCTACACCAGCTCCTGGTATGATCCCATCGCCGAAGCCGCCGCCGCCAACGCGCTTGTCTCCCGCGGCTGCGTCATCATCAGCCAGCACGCCGACTCCACCGGCGCCCCGTCCGCCTGTCAAGCCCTGCTTGACGCCGGCACCACCGTCTACTGCGTCGGCTACAACGTCGATATGCTCCAGGTCGCCCCGACCGCCGCCCTGACCTCCGCCCAGAACGAATGGGGCGCCCTCTACACCGTGATGCTCCAAGGCATGATCTCCGGCGAAGGCATCGCCAGAGACAACACCGCGGGCGCGGAAGTCGGCGCCGTCACGATCTCCCGGATCGGCCCGTCCTGCGCGGCCGGCACTCAGGAGAAAGTCGACGAAGTCTGGGCCGCCATCAAGGACGGCACGCTCCATGTCTTCGATACCGCGACCTTCACCGTCGGCGGCGAAAACCTCTCCTCCTACACCTCCGCCTACCATCCCGAAGATTTCTCCGGCATCGAGTTCATTTCGGACGGCTACTTCCATGAGTCCGAGATCGTCTCCGCCCCGATGTTCAACATCCGCATCGACGGCATCACCGAGCTCGTGAGCTGATCAAATCCGCCCGAAAAACGGGGATAAGGGGAAGCCGCGTCCCGCGGCTTCCCTTGCCTTTTTATTAAACCGGCAAAAAAAGACCGTTTGATTCTGAAAATTTGGAAGAGGTGGCGCGACTTGGATACGGAATATGCCGTGGGCATGAGGAACATCACCAAAACCTTCGGCCCCGTCATCGCAAACGAAAAGGTCTCCCTCGACATCCGGAGAGGCGAGATCCTCTCCCTTCTGGGCGAAAACGGCAGCGGAAAGACGACGCTGATGAACATGCTCTCCGGCATCTATTACCCGGACAGCGGCAAGATCTTCGTGAACGGCGAAGAGGTCGCGATCCGCTCCCCGAAGGACGCCCTGCGCTGCGGCATCGGCATGGTGCACCAGCATTTCAGGCTGGTCAATGTGTTCACCGCGGCGGAAAACATCGTGCTCGGCCTGCGCGGCAGGGGCAGCCTGAACCTGCAGACCGTCGCGAAAAACATCCGGGAGATCTGCGACAAATACGGCTTTGAGATCGACCCGAACAAAAAAATCTACGATATGTCCGTCTCCGAGAAGCAGACCGTCGAGATCGTCAAGGTGCTCTACCGCGGCGCGGACATCCTGATTTTGGACGAGCCGACCGCCGTGCTCACGCCGCAGGAGACGGAGCGCCTCTTCGGCGTCATGCGGAACATGAAGGCCGACGGCAAAGCCGTCGTCATCATCACGCACAAGCTCGCGGAGGTTTTGGCGGTCTCGGACCGCGTCTCGGTCCTGCGCAGGGGGAAAAACGTCGGCACGCTCAATACCGCCGAGACCAACATGCAGGAACTCACGGAGCGGATGGTCGGCCACAAGGTCGAGCTCAACATCCACCGTTCCGAGCGCAAGGAGCTCACAAAGCGCCTCTCGATCCGCAATCTCTGCTGCGCCGATATAAACGGCATCCCGAAGCTCAGCGACGTCTCCATGGAAGTCTTCGGCGGCGAGATCCTCGGCATCGCCGGGATCTCCGGCTGCGGCCAGAAGGAGCTGCTCGAGGGCATCGCCGGCCTGCACAGGGTCGCCGGCAGCATCATGTATACCGCCCCGGGCGCCAAGGAGCCGGTCGAAATCATCGGGAAATCCCCGCTCGAGATCATGCGCTCCGGCATCGCGCTCTCGTTTGTGCCGGAGGACCGCCTCGGCATGGGGCTGGTCGGGAATATGGACCTCACCGACAACATGATGATCCGCAGCTACCTCAACGGCAACTCCCCGCTCCTCGACCGCAAATTGCCCAAGGACCTCGCGAAGCGCGTCGTCAGCGAACTCGACGTCGTGACGCCCGGCCTCTCCACGCCGGTGCGCCAGCTCTCGGGCGGCAACGTCCAGAAGGTGCTCGTCGGCCGGGAGATCGCCTCGGGTCCGGCGGTCCTGATGTCCGCGTACGCCGTGCGGGGGCTCGATATCAACACCTCCTATACCATTTATAACTTGATGAACGAGCAGAAAGAGAAAGGCGTCGCCGTCATCTACGTCGGCGAGGACCTCGACGTGCTGCTCGAGCTCTGCGACAGGATCGCCGTGCTCTGCGCCGGCCGCCTGAACAAAATCTTTGAAGCCGCGCAGACCACCAAGGATGAGGTCGGTTTTTATATGACCTGCCTCAGCCCGGACGCGGCGGGAAAGGAGGATCGGACGATATGAACAGATCGGACTCGGAACGCAAGGACCCCCTGATCCGCATCGCGAAACGCAGCGCAATTTCTCAGCCCCGCGCGTGGGGCATCCGCCTGATCGGCGTCTGTCTGGCGCTCGTCGTCTGCGCCTTCGTCATCTACGCGATCGTGCGCCTCAACCCGCTCAAGGTCTACGGCTCGATGTTTAACGGCGCGTTCGGCACCGAGAAGCGCGCGTGGGTCACGGTCCGCGACGCGATGATGCTGCTCTGCATCGGCGTCGGCCTCGCCCCCGCCTTCAAAATGCGCTTCTGGAATATCGGCGCGGAGGGCCAGATCTTAGTCGGCGGCGTCGCGACGGCCGCCTGCATGATCTACGGCAAGAACCTCCCCTCCCCCCTGCTCTTTCTGATCATGATCGCCGTGAGCCTCGCGGCCGGGGCGCTCTGGGGGCTGCTGCCCGCCATCTTCAAATCAAGATGGAATACGAACGAGACGCTCTTCACCCTGATGATGAACTATGTGGCGATTCAGGTCACCTCGTATTTTGTCTCCAAATGGGAGAACCCTTACGGCTCCAACACCGTCGGCGTCATCAACCAGTCCACGCGGAGGGGGTGGTTCCCGGCCGTCTTCGGCGAGCAGTATATGCTCAACATTCTGATCGTCATGACGCTCACCGTCGTCATGTATAATTACCTCAAATACAGCAAGCACGGCTATGAGATCGCCGTCGTCGGCGAGTCGCTCGACACCGCCCGCTACGCCGGCATCAACACCAAGGCCGTCTTCATCCGCACGATGCTGCTCTCCGGCGCGGTCTGCGGGCTGGCCGGCTTCATCGCCGTCTCGGGCGCGAGCCACACGATCTCCACGAGCACCGCCGGCGGGCGCGGCTTTACGGCGATCATCGTCGCCTGGATGGCCAAATTCAACACCTATGTGATGATCCTGATCGCGTTTTTGCTGGTCTTCCTCGAAAAGGGGGCCATCGAGATCGCCTCTCTCTATAACCTCAACAGCTATGTCTCCGAGATGATCGAGGGCATCATCCTGTTTTTCATCCTCGGCAGCGAGTTCTTCATCAACTACCGGCTGATTTTCCGCAGCAGAAAGGGGGCCGACACGGAATGAACCAACTGATTGCCCTGTTTCAGGACGCGATCGTGTTTGGGACCGTGATCCTGTTCGGCGCGCTCGGCGAGATCCTGACGCAGAAATCCGGCAACCTGAACCTCGGAGTCCCGGGCATCATGTACCTCGGCGGCATCGCCGGTCTGATGGGCGCGTTCTATTACGAAAACGCCGTGGAGACCCCGAATAAATTTCTCTGCATCCTGATCGGGCTTGTCTGCTCGTTTGCGCTCGCGGCGCTGGGCGGCCTCGTTTACAGCTTCCTGACCATCACGCTGCGCGCGAACCAGAACGTCACGGGCCTCACGCTGACCATCTTCGGCTCGGGCTTCGCCAACTTCTTCGGCGGGAGCCTCAACAAGCTCGCCGGCGGCGTCGGCCAGATCCACGTCGAGGCGACCAGCGCCGCGTTCCGCGCGTCGGTCCCGGTCCTCTCCAACTGGGGCGCCCTTGGGAAGATTCTTTTCTCCTACGGCTTCATGGCCTACGCCGCGATCGGGATCGCCATCCTGATGAACCGCTTCTTCAACAAATCCGCCGTGGGGCTCAACCTACGGGCGGTCGGCGAAAACCCGGGCACCGCGGACGCCGCCGGCATCGACGTCATCCGGTATAAGTACCTCGCGACCTGCGTGGGCGCCGGCATCTCCGGCTTCGGCGGCCTCTACTACACGATGGATTTCATCAAAGGGACATGGGGCTCCGACGGCACGATCGAAAAGCTCGGCTGGCTCGCCATCGCGCTCGTGATTTTCGCGACATGGAAGCCGATCGCCGCCATCGGCGGCTCCTACCTCTTCGGCATCCTCTACTGGGCGTATTTCTACATCGAGGGCCTGACGAGGAGCTCGCAGGAGATTTTCAAAATGGTCCCCTACCTCGTCACGATCCTCGTTCTGATCTTCATCAGCTTCCGCAAAAAGAAGGAAACCCTCGGGCCGGCAAGCCTCGGGCTCTCCTATTTCCGGGAAGAGCGATAGGGACGAATCTAAAGACGGCGCTTTCCCGCTTTGGGGAGGGCGCCGTCTCTTTTTCGGTTTTCCATAACCGTATCCTCACATTCGGAGGAGAGGCCCGTCCGCGGCCGGGGAAAAGCCGCGGAAAACGCTGCCAATTTCAAACAAACTGTGAACTCCCTTGATTTCAGCCCGGTTTTCTATTATAATGGGTGAGTTATTTGGAAAGGAGGTGGCCGACTTTTGGATGAAAAACTGCCTGCCGCGAAACCGGGCGGGCCGGATCCGGAAAATTCCCCGATGACGGATTTGCCGCCGGAGCTTTCGGACGATTTCCATAAGTACCCGCTCTCCGCCGCCTACGCGGCATTCTATAATTTGTGTTATCTGGTCGGCGTCTCCTTCGTGCGCCAGACAAGGCGCTTCTACTTTGGCTTCCTCGGCTTCTTCCGCAGGCTTTCGGCCGACCTGGTCTCCTACTTCAAGCGCCTCTCCTACCGGATCCTGCGCCCGCTCGACGAATGGCTCGTCTCCCAGCGCGAGGAGATCCGTTTTTTGCGCCGGACGATCGCCAAATGCCTCTCCGTGCTGCGGGAGGCGAAATACTACGCGACGGAGGAGATCTTTTCCGCCGTGTGGAGCCTGATCGCCGCGTTTTTGCGCCTCGCGCGCAAATCCCTCGCCCGCGTGTTCAACTACGCGGGACCCGTGATCGCCTGCTTGCTGCTCTATTTTACTTACGACTATTTCTCCGGCCTGCAATACGGGCTCCGGCTTCAGTATAACGGTAAGGACGTCGCCTATATCTCGGACGAGAGCGTCTTTTTCTCCGCGGAACAGATCATGCGCAGCCGCACGCTGTCCTCCGACTATAAGATTGAGGATATCGTCCCGGAATACACCGTCGTGGTCGCGGACCGCGGCCTCTTCACCCCTTCCGAGGACCTCGCGAACCTCCTGTTCAAAGCCTCGACGGCCAACGTCATCGAGGCGTACGGCCTCTATGTGGACGGCAATTTCGTCGGCTGCACCGACGAGCCGGACAATCTGCTCCTGCTGCTCGACGAATACCGGGAGCAGTACCGGGAAACGGAAGATAATGTGTCCATTCTGCGCTTTGTGCAGGATATACGGGTCACGGAGGGGATCTACCCGATCCCGTCTCTGATGGCGATGTCGGCGTTCCGGGATCTCTTTTACAGCCAGACGGCGGGCGAACAGTATTATACCGTGGAGGACGGGGACGCGCCGCTCTCTATCTCCGCCGAATTCGGCCTCACCTACGCGGAATATGCCGCGATGAACCCGGATCTTCAGAACGTCGTGCACGTCGGCGACCGGGTGCTCGTCTCGCGCTCGGTCCAGTTCCTGAGCGTCACGACGACCAAAAAAGAGACCTATACGGAGCCGATCCCATTCGACACGGAATACGTCTACGACAACAATTACTACACGACCTACTCCAAGGTGACGAAGGAAGGCGTCGACGGCGAACAGGAGGTCACCGCCTTTATCACCTACCAAAACGGGATCGCGACAGACGCGCAGGTCTTGAGCACGACCGTGCTCACTCCGCCGGTGAGCCGCGTGATCACCGCCGGCACCAAGAAAGTGCTCACCGCCGTCCAGAGCCCGACCAAGGCCGGCGGCACGAAATACGGCTTCATCTGGCCCACGATCGGCGGCTACGTGAGCTGCGGCTATTGGGGCTACTGGGGCCACACCGGGATGGATATCGCGGGCTGCGGCTGGGGCTCCAACATCTACGCCGCCGCCGCCGGGACGGTCGTCACGGCCGGCTGGAGCCGCGGAGGTTACGGGTATTACCTCATCATCAACCACGGCGGCGGCATCCAGACGCTCTACGGGCACTGCAGCAGCCTCTACGTGAAGGCGGGCCAGTATGTCAATCAGGGCGACGTGATCGCCGCTATGGGCTCGACGGGCAACTCCTCCGGGACCCACCTGCACTTCGAGGTCAGGGTCAACGGCCAGTACACAAACCCGGCAAAATATTTCTGATTGTCCGAAAAGCGGACGGCTTGATTCTGCCGCCCGCTTTTTTCATTTGGAGGGCATGGTTCTGCGGAAAAATACCTTTTCTTTTTATTTTTCATATGATATAATAATTATAATTGTGAATCGCAAAGGGGAACGGAAACTTTGGAGAAATATGTCATCAACGGCGGAAAACCGCTTTGCGGGGAAGTCACCGTCAGCGGGGCAAAAAACGCCGCCGTCGCCATTATCCCGGCAACCATTCTTGCGCAGGGGCCCTGTCTCCTTGAAAATATACCCGAAATCAGCGATGTCGACCATCTGTTTGAAATCCTGACCATCATGGGCGCGACGGTTCGCCCCGTCAGCGGCACCTCCGTCTTCATTGATACGAGCGACCTGTGCTCCCACAAGGTGCCGGAGGATCTCGCCCGCCAGCTCCGGGCCTCCTATTACTTTCTCGGCGCGCTGATGGGACGGTTCGGCGAGGCGGACGTTCCCCTGCCCGGCGGATGCGACCTCGGCGTCCGCCCGATCGACCAGCATATCAAGGGTTTTGAGGCGCTGGGCGCGTCCGTCAACATCGGGCACGGCTTTGTCGGCATCAAGGCCGAGGACCTCCTCGGGGGGCACATCTATTTCGACGTCGTCTCCGTCGGCGCGACCATCAACGTCATGCTCGCCGCCGTAAAAGCCAAGGGCCTGACGATCCTCGAAAATGTGGCGAAGGAACCGCATATCGTCGATCTCGCGAACTTTCTCAACTCCCTCGGCGCGGACATCCACGGCGCCGGCACCGACGTGATCAAGATCCACGGCGTACAGCAGCTCCACGGCGCGAATTACTCGATCATCCCGGATCAGATCGAGGCCGGCACCTATATGATCGCCGCCGCCGCCACCAAGGGCGACGTCCTGATCCGGAACGTCATCCCGAAGCACTTGGAGGCCATCACGGAGAAGCTGGTCAAGACGGGCGTCTCCGTCGTGGAGTACGACGATTCCATCCGCGTCTCCGGCGACGTGGACTCCTTCCAGCACGTCAACGTCAAGACGATGCCCTACCCCGGCTTCCCGACCGACATGCAGCCCCAGATCACAACGCTGCTCTCCCTTGCGGAGGGCACCAGCATCGTCACCGAGGGCGTCTGGGACAACCGCTTCAAATACATCTCCGAGCT
>CAZAAR010000007.1:0-1308 GCA_964483415.1 uncultured Oscillospiraceae bacterium | reverse complement strand
GGAGGTCAAATGGCAAAATTTTTTACGGTTGCGAGCTCCAGTTCCGGAAACTGCTATTATCTCGGCTCCGGCGGGAGCGGAATCCTGATCGACTGCGGCCTTGGCTGCCGCGTCATCCTCTCCGCCCTCGGGGAGAAAGGCGTCGATCCGGAATCCCTCTCCGGGGTCCTGATCACGCACGAGCACATCGACCATGTCCGCGGGCTGGAGAGCTTTTTGAGAAAATACCGCCTGCCGGTCTACGCCTCGGAGAAGGTGCTTGATTTCCTCGCCGGGAAGGGCTATGTGCCGCCGAAGGCAGACCTGCGCCCGGCCGATCCGGACGGCTTCCTCGCCGGAGGAATGATGGTCTCTCCGTTTTGCACCTCCCACGACAGCGTGGGCAGCCTCGGTTTCAGCGTCGCCACGGCGGACGGGCGGAAGGTCACGGTCTGCACCGACACCGGCTACCTCACCGCGGGGGCGCTTGAGCATCTGCCGAAAAGCGATCTCGTGCTCATGGAGTCCAACTACGACCTGATGATGCTCCTGAACGGCCGGTACCCCTATCCTCTTAAACGGCGCATCGAGGGCCCACAGGGGCATCTCTCCAACGCGGAATGCGCCTCGGCGCTCCCGGACCTTGTGCGCGGCGGCACGACGCGGATCATCCTCGCCCACCTGAGCAAGGACAACAACTACCCGGACCTCGCGCTCGAGACCTCGATCGCCGAGCTCTCGCTCGCGGGCATCGCGCGGGATAAAGATTATACGATCTTCGCGGCGCCCCGGAGCGACGCCTCCGAGACGGTGCTGCTGTAAGGCCGCCGAAGACCCGGCGGACAGAGGCCGCGCATCCCGAAGCCGCCCGTATATCGCCACAGGGCAACACCGCCGGAACCTCCGGCGCACCGATAAGGAAAAAAGCCATGAGAACCATCACCGTCCTCTGCGTGGGGAATTTAAAAGAAAACTACCTGCGGGAGGCCGCCGCCGAATACGAAAAGCGCCTCTCCGCGTTCTGCAACCTCAAGATCGTCGAGGTGCCCGAGGAACGCCTGCCGGAGAACCCCTCCCCCGCCGAGATCGCGCGGGCGGTCGGGGCCGAGGGCGCGCGCCTCATAGCGAAGCTCCCCAAGAACGCCGCGGTCGCCGCCATGTGCGTCGAGGGCGAGACGTTCTCCTCGGAGGCGTTTTCCGAAAAGCTCGGCGCGATGATGGCAAACGGGACCGGCAGCGGGCTCTGCTTCGTGATCGGGGGCTCCTACGGCCTCTCCGAGGCGGTAAAGAGCCGGGCCGCGCTCAGGCTCTCGCTCTCCCGCATGACCT
>CAZAAR010000006.1:0-48343 GCA_964483415.1 uncultured Oscillospiraceae bacterium | reverse complement strand
GGGCTCGGCGAACAGCATCTCGACGTCGTGGTCAGCAAGCTGAAAAATAAATTCGGCGTCGATCTGGGGCTTGAGGTCCCGCACGTCGCCTACCGCGAGACCATCCGCAAAAAAGTCAAGGTACAGGGCAAACATAAAAAGCAGTCGGGCGGCCACGGCCAGTACGGAGACGTCTGGGTCGAGTTCGAGCCGACCGACGGCGAGGAAATGGTCTTCGAGGAGGCCGTTTACGGCGGCTCCGTGCCGAGAAACTTCTTCCCGGCGGTCGAAAAGGGCCTGCGCGAGGCCTGCAAGATCGGCATGCTCGCCGGATACCCGATGGTCGGCGTGCTGGCCCGTCTGGTCGACGGCTCCTATCACCCGGTCGATTCCAACGATATGTCCTTCCAGATGGCCGCCCGCCTTGCCTATAAGGCCGGCATCCCGCAGGCCGTGCCGATCCTTCTCGAGCCGGTCGGCGAACTCAAGGTGCTGGTCCCGAGCGCCAACGCCGGAGACATCATGGGCGATCTCAACAAGCGCCGCGGCAGGGTGCTCGGCATGAATCCCTGCGAGGACAACACCACCGAGATCGTCGCCGAGGTCCCGATGAGCGAGACGGCCGATCTCACCACCGCGCTGCGCTCGATGACGCAGGGCAGAGGCTCCTTCTCGCTTCACTTCATCCGCTACGACGAGCTGCCCAAGATGCTCGAGGCGAGCGTGATCGAGGCCGCCAAACAGTGGATGGCCGCCGAGGAGGACTGACCGGTTTAACCCCGGCCGGACGTTTTTCCCAAGAACCTGCAAGATCAAAGCGATCCCGTCATAGAATTATGACGGGATTTTTTTTGTGAAAGGCGGGGGATTCCTTTATGCTGGCGGCTTCGATCCACGCGACCAGAAAAAAGGTGGTCGGCGTACTCTGTGTTATTTTTGCCGTATTGATTGCGGCGATCCTGTTTTTCTTCGGCCCGGAAAAAGGGGAGGGCGACGTGCGGCTCCTGACCGAGGAGGACCGGCAGGCCTACATGGCGTCTTTCGGCTGGGAGACGGAAGCGGAACCCTCCGAGGTCAAAGCCATCGTCGTCCCGTCGGATGATGACGTCCTGCTGCAAAGATATAACGAGATCCAGCTCGGGCAGGGCCTTGATTTTACGAAGTATTGCGGGCAGGAGGCGATCCGCTACACCTATGCGGTGACCAACGCGGACGGCGGCGGCACGCGCATCTGCCTCTACGTCTGCGACGGCGTGCTGGCCGCCGCGGACATCGCCTCGCTGGAGGCCGGCTGGCAATACGGCATCTCGGGCCAAGCGGAGGCCGTCGCCTCCAACCGGACGGAGTCCGGCGCCTCCGTTTCGGCGGAATCCGGGGCCTCCGCGCCGGAAGCGTCCGGCGTTTCAGTCCGGGCGGAGACAATCGCTTTCCTCTTGGGAGGGTCCGGCGCCTCGGCGTCGCCGGGGTCCGGCAGCCGCGCCCCCGAACGCGCCTGCGGCGTCTGATACCCGGGGCGCGTCTGCGGTTCCTGAGCGGAGGCTTGCGTTTTCCGGTGCGCCGTGCTATGATTCCCTTATTATAAAGGGGGGACGGGGCATGACTTTCCGGGAAATGGGAGAGAGCGACCTTTCGGAGCTGGGGAGACTCTACGCCGGCGCGTTCAACGCGGCGCCGTGGTACGACAAATGGACGGAGCAGACCGCCGCCCGCCGCCTTTCGGATCTTTTGCGCACACCCGGCGCGTTCGGGCTGGTCGCGGAAGAGGGCGGCGCGCCGGTCGGGATGGCCGCCGGCTGCGCGGAGCAATATTTTGACGGCGTCGTCTTTCGGATCAAGGAGTTCTGCGTCCGCGGCGACCTGCGCCGCAGGGGGATCGGCGCCGCGCTGATGGAGGAGTATGAAAAACGCCTGCGCGGCATGGGGATCCGCAGCGTCATGCTGCTGACCTCCGAGGAGGATCTTTTCTTTCACCGCCGGCGGGGCTACGCCCAAGTCGACGGCATGATCCTGCTCGACAAAGAGCTGTGACCGGACAACATCCGTAAAAAAGAACCTCACGGAGGGACTCCGGGAGGTTCTTTTATTCATTCAAGAGCATCGGGCGCCGGATTTGTCAAATAAAGCTTTTTTGTTCCGTACGCGGCCGGGGGCCCGTTTTTCCGACGCGGGGATCATGCGGGAGGGGCGGCCCGGCGGTTTGGGCGCTCAGAGCCTCAGGCTTTCTCCGGGGAGCCCTCTTCCCAGTCCGAAAACAGCGCCCGGCAGACCTTCGCCATGTCCTCCGGCAGCGGGGAGGAGAACGCCATAGACGCGCCGGTGACCGGGTGGGTGAAGGCGATCCGGCTGCGGTGCAGCGCCTGCCTGCCGAGGAGCGCCGTATCCCCGCCGTAGAGCGCGTCGCCGGCGAGCGGGCAGCCGATCGCGGAAAAATGCACCCGGATCTGATGCGTCCGGCCGGTTTTCGGCGTGACGAGCGCGAGGCTGTGCCCGCCGCCCTCCGCGAGGATCCGGTAGCCGGTTTCGGCGGGGCGGCCTTCCTCCGAGACGAAGCGCCGCCGGGTCTCCGGGTCCCGGTCGTCGATCGCAAGGTCAATCGTGCCCGCCCGGTTATCCGGAATACCGGTGAGCACGGCCAAATATTCTTTTTCCGGCGGCCGGTCGGTCAGCACCTTGGCGGCGTAGGCGTTCTTGGCCGCGAGCACCAGCCCGGAGGTGTCCTTGTCGAGCCGGCCGAGGGCACGGAACCTCGAGCCGGGGCAGACGGAGGCGTAGAAATTCGCGAGCGTGCCGTTGCCGTGACCCTTCGACGGGTGGCAGGGAACGCCCGCCGGCTTGTCGAACACGATGAGGTCCTCGTCCTGATAGAGCACCGGGACGCGGAGCTCCGGGCAGGGGATCTCGGCGGCGGCCCGGTCCGGTATGAGCACCGTGAGCACCGCGCCGCCTTTCAGCGGGTCGATTGTGCGGATGGGCGCTCCGTCGAGCAGAAGGCAGCCCGGGATGTGGCGGAGTTTCACGACGGCGCCGTAGGAGTAGCCGCGCTCGCGGCGCAGCCAGTCCGCGGCCCGCTTCCCGTCCGCGTCCGCCGGGACCGGATAGTCCAGTTTTCGCAAGGCCGCGCCTCCTTCCCGCCCGCAGGCGTCTTTTTTCTTTTTTTATTATAATAAAAAACCGCCCGGAGCGCAATGTCGGGCGGTTCGTGAAACTTCGCTTATTTTTTGAGGGAATCGCGGATCTCCCGGAGCAGCAGGATCTCCTCGCCCGGCTGCGGGGTCTCCTCCGGGGCGGCGGGCTCCTCCGCGGCCTTTTTCCGCTCGGCGTTTTCCTTCGCCTTATTGAAGGCCTTGATCATCGCGAAGACGATGAGGGCGATCAGCAGAAAATCGACGACGGCGGAGAGCAGCGTGCCGATGCCGACGACGACGCCGGGCGTGACGACGTTGCCCGCGGCGTCGAGTACCTCCGGCGTCAGCGTGATGTTGAGCCGGGAGAGGTCCATGCCGCCGAAGAGCCAGCCGATGAGCGGCATCAGCACGTCGCCGACCAGCGAGGCCGTGATCTTGCCGAACGCGGTGGCGATGATGACGCCGATGGCCATGTCGAGGACGCTGCCACGGGAGATAAATTCCTTGAATTCCGCGAAAAATCCTTTCGTCTTTTCCATTTTGGTGCCTCCTTGTTGTTCATTTTCATGCGGGGGAAATCAGTGTTTCTTCCAAAACGACGGGACAAACAGCGACAGGATCGGATAGATTTCCAGACGCCCGGTGATCATCAGCATCGAGAGCAGCAGCTTTGTGGCGTTGGAATAGTTGGAGTAGTTGCCCATCGGCCCGTTGACGCCGAGCCCCGGCCCCACGTTGTTGAAGCAGGAGAGCACGGCGGCGAAGGTGGTCTCAAACGGCAGGCCCTCGATGGCGACCGTCAGGGTCGCCCCGAACAGGATGAACAGAAAGATCGAGAGATAGATCGCCACGCCGTTGGAGGTGTCCTTGTCGACGGGCTTCCCCTCGATTTTGATCGTGCCGACGGAGTGCGGATGCAGGAGCTGAAAGATGCTCCGCTTGGCCGTCTTCATCATGATGACGACGCGGGAGATCTTGATGCCGCCGGCCGTGGAGCCCGCGCAGCTTCCGAGGACCATCAGGATCAGGATTAGCGTCTTGCTGAAATTCGGCCAGAGGGTGAAGTCGGCGTTCGTAAAGCCGGTGGTTGAGATGATGGTGCTCACATGGAAAAAGGCCATCCGGGCCGTCAGCCAGAAATCGCCGTAGATCGGGTAGATGTTGATCCCCATCAGGATCGAGCTGACAATCACAATGCCGAGGAAGGTCCGCAATTCCTCGCTGGCGAGGACGAGCTTAAATTTTCTGAGCAGCAGCAGGAAATAGAGGTTAAAGTTCACGCCGAAGAGCACCGTAAAGATGCCGATCACCCATTCGGCGTAGGGGTTGTTGTAGCCGGCGAGCCCGGCGTTCGTGATGCTGAACCCGCCGGTGCCCGCGGAGCCGAACGAGTAGCACACGCTGTCGAAGACCGGCATCCCGCCGCAGATCAGCAAAACGATCTCCAGGAGCGTCATGCCGGTGTAGATGGCGTAGAGAATCACCGAGGTGGAGCTCGATTTCGGCGTCAGCTTGCCGACCGAGGGCCCGGGCACCTCCGCGCGCATCAGATAGAGCGAGCGCCCCTCCGAGAGCTGGGTCATCATCAGGATGAAGACCAAGATCCCCATGCCGCCGATCCAGTGGGTAAATTCGCGCCAGAAGAGCATCCCCTTGGACAGCGCTTCCACGTCCGTGAGGATGGAGGCGCCGGTCGTCGTGAAGCCGGAGGCCGTCTCAAAAAAGCAGTCGACGGGGTTTGGGATGGAGCCGCTGATCAAAAACGGCACGCCGCCGAAGACGGAGAGCAAGAGCCAGCCCAGCGCGACGGAGACGAAGCCCTCCTTGGCGAAGATGACGTCGTTTTCCGGCTTTTTAAAGCCGAGCAGGAGGCTCGCCGCGAGCGCGATGGCGATGGAGGCCAAAAACCAGACCGCCGACTCGCCCCCGTAGATCAGGCAGACGAGCAGCGGCAGCAGCATCAGCGCGGCCTCCACGCGCAAGAATATGCTCAGAATATACCGGATCATTTTGTAGTTCATAGGATCACCTGAAAATATCATCCAGCTCGCTGATCGTGCCGTTGGGCGCGATCACGACGACGGAATCTCCCTTCTCCATGCTGTCGGAGCCGTACGGGATGATGGTCTGCCCCTTGCGGATGATGGCGGCGATCAGGATGCCTGTGCGCAGCGGCAGCTCCTTGAACGGAATTTCGATATAGCCGTTGTCGCCGTGGATGACGAACTCCAGCGCCTCGACCTGATTGTCGACGATGCGGCGCAGGGACTGCACGGTGCTGTGACCCGCGGAATTTTCCATGGCGCGCACATAGGTGCTGATGCGCTCGGCGGCGATCAGCTTGGGCGTGATGATGGACTGGATGCCGCTCTGCTCAAAGACCTCCGGGAAGGAGATATGGTTGACCTTGACGACCACCTTCGGCACCCGTTTTGCCTTTGCGTACATGCCGAAGATGATGTTCATCTCGTCGAAGCCCGTCAGGGCGATGAAGGCGTCGCAGTCGAGGATACCCTCTTCGATCAGCAGATCCCTGCCCGTGGCGTCGGCGCAGACGATGTCCGCCTTGGGCAGATCCTCGGCGAGTTCGGCGCAGCGCTCCTCGCTCTCCTCGATGATTTTGACCCGGACGCCCGTGCTCAGCATGATGTGCGCGAGGTGGTAGGCCATCATGCTGCCGCCGACGATCATCACGCTGCGCACGGGCTCCCGCAGGCTGCCGATCGCCTTGAAAAAGGAGGAGATGTTCTCCGGAGAGGCGGTGATGCTGATTTTGTCCCCGCCCCGAAGGACGAAGTCGCCGTTCGGAATGATGATTTCCCCCCCGCGGCGCACCACGCAGACCAGAATTTTGACCTTATATTCTTCATAAAGCCTGCAAAGCTGCAGGCCGCACAGCGGGCTGTCCTCCTCGAGCAGATATTCCACGAGCTCCACATGGCCGCGGCAAAACAGCTCGATGTCGTTGGCGGACGGGAAGCGCAGGATGCGGGAGGCCTCGAGCGCCGCCGAGCGCTCCGGGTTGACGATCATGGAAAGCCCGAGCTCGTCTTTGATCATCTCAAGCTGGCTGCGGTATTCCGGGTTGCGCACGCGGGCGATCGTCTTGGGCGCGCCGAGCTGGCGGGCGACGAAACAGCACAGAATGTTGACCTCGTCGCTCGAGGTGACCGAGATCGCGAGGTCGCTCGTCTGTACGTCGGCCTCGCGCTGGATGTCCTCGCTGGCCCCGTTTCCGACCACGCCGATGACGTCGAAAGAATTCTGGATATCCGCAATAATTTCCGGATTTCGGTCCACTACTACAATATCGTGGCCCTCTTTTACAAGTTGTTCGGTGAGCGCGCGGCCGACCTTGCCCGCTCCGATGACAACGATTTTCATAAGACGGTCCCTTTCCAATATCAGTAAAAATATTATATCACGTTTCGATCAAAACGCAATGCTATCCATTTATAGACCTTTGCCGTGGAAATGTCAACAGGGCGTAAAGGAGCTTTACCGTTTCTAAACCGGGCGAGCTTGCTTTTCTTATATAAAGAGAGTAAAATGTTTCATTATAATCCGGGACTTTGCAAATACTTTTCGGGATGGTGTATGAATGGTCTTTTCAAGTCTGCTGTTCCTGTATGCGTTCCTGCCGCTGAACCTGATTCTTTATTTTATGACGAAGAATCGCAATTTCCGCAACGCGGTGCTGATCCTTTTCTCCCTGATCTTTTATTCCTGGGGGGAGCCGATCTGGGTGATGCTGCTGATCTACAGCGCCATGATCGACTATTTTCACGGCCTGATCGCGGAGAAATACCGCGGCCGCCTCGGCGCCAAGCTGGCGGTGCTCTCCTCGCTGGTACTGAACCTGTCGCTGCTCGGCGCGTTTAAGTACAGCGGGTTTTTGGCCGAAAACATCAACGCGATCACCGGGCTGTCCCTGCCGGTGCCGAGCTTCTCCCTTCCGATCGGCATCAGCTTCTATACCTTCCAGACCATCAGCTACGTCATCGACGTCTACCGGGGCGACGTGAAGCCGCAGCGCGACATCGGCAAATTCTTTATGTACGTCTCCCTCTATTCCCAGCTCGTGGCGGGGCCGATCGTCCGGTACGCGGACGTCGCGAAAGAGGTGGACTACCGGCAGGAGACGCTGCACGACGTCAGCGCCGGGATCAGCCGCTTCCTGATCGGCCTGACGAAGAAAGTGCTGATCGCCAACACGGCGGGCGCCTTCGCGGAGGAATATCTGAACGGCGACCTCTCAAAGAGCGCGACCGCGGTCGTCTGGTTCGGCATCATCATGTTCGGCATCCAGATCTACTATGATTTCTCGGGCTACTCCGATATGGCCATCGGCCTTGGGTGGATTTTCGGCTTCCATTTCCTCGAAAATTTCAATTATCCGTATATCGCGAAGAGCGTGGCGGATTTCTGGCGCCGGTGGCACATGTCGCTGGGCCAGTTCTTCCGGGATTACGTCTATATCCCGATGGGCGGCAACCGGAAGCACCAGTATTATAACCTGCTGGTCGTCTGGTTCCTGACGGGCCTGTGGCATGGCGCCTCGTGGAACTTTATCCTCTGGGGGCTGTGGTTCGGCCTCCTCATCATGGCCGAGCGCCTGTTTTTGCGCAAGATACTGGACAAGCTCCCCGCCTTCGTCGGGCACCTGTATCTTCTGTTTGTCGTCATGCTCGGATGGGTGCTGTTTTACTTCACCGATCTCGGCAAAGCGTGGGAATGTCTCCGGGTGATGTTCGGGGCGGCGGGCAGCGGCTTCTGGGACGTCTCGCTGGAGATCGTGTTGACCAACAACCTCTTCTGGCTGATCGCGGCGATCGCCTTCTGTATGCCGCTCTACCCGAAGGCGCGGGCGTTCATCGAGAGCCGCCCGCTGCTGTCGAACATCGCCGGCTGGGTCAAGATCCCGGCCAATCTCTTGATGCTCGTGACCAACACGGCGCTTTTGGTGGGCTCAAGCTACAACCCGTTCCTGTATTACAGATTTTGATCGGAAGGAGACGCCGTTTTGGAAGATTTTGAAGGGTTTACCCATCGGGAATATTCTCCGCGCAGGCGCAGAAAAATCCGCCCGCAGCAAGAGCACGGCGAGATTCAAAAGATTTTGAACACCGCGCTGTGTTTTGCGGCGGTCCTGACGTTCGGCGTTCTGGCGTGGGCGCTTCCGCAGCCGACCTATTCGGAGTATGAGCGCCGGGATCTCGCGCGGATGCCGGTTTTTAACTGGCCGGATTATTTCAGCGGCGATTATACCTCGGGGATCGAGGGCGCCTATTCCGATACGTTCACGTTCCGCGAGAGTCTGGTGCGGTTCTCCGCGCTGTTAAAAGAGGGCTACGGCGTCCGCATCGGCGGCGTCACCATCCACGGCGCCGTCCCGGCGGTGGACGAGGGCGGGGCGTCCGAGTCCGAGCCGGAGATCTCGGTCAAGCCGAGCGGCGGGAACAGCGAGCCCGGTGTCTCCGCGGCGGAATCCGGGGCGCAGAGCTCCGAGGCCTCCTCCGAGGAGGAGGACGAGAACGCCACCGGCGAGCAGGTCAACTCCATCTTTATTCTCGACAAAGGCAACGGCGAATGCATGGGGCTCGAGCTTTTCGGCGGAAACCGCAAGGCCGCGGCCTACTACGCCGAAGTGCTCAACAAATACCGCGAAGCGTTGCCGGATTCCGTAAACCTCTACGACATGGTCGTGCCGACGCACTGCGATTTCGCGCTGCCGAGCAAATATAAGAAACTCGCCGCCTCCGAGAAGGACAACATCGACTATCTCTATTCGCTGCTGGGCGAGGGCGTCACCCCGATCGACGCCTATTCCGCGCTCGAGGCGCACAAGAGCGAATATCTCTATTTCAACACCGACCACCACTGGACCGGCCTCGGCGCCTATTACGGCTACAGCGTCTTTGCCAAGGCCGCCGGGTTCATGCCCTATAATTACGACAGCTACACAAAACACGTGATCGAGCCGTTCCGCGGCACGCTCTACAGCGCCACGCAGGACAACAGCCTCTATAACAACCCGGATTTCGTCGAGTGGTGCGAGGTCCCGATCGGCTATTCCGCCTATTATATTTATAAAGGCGACCCGCGCACCCCGCATTACACCGACAGCGTGATGGCCGGCTACGCCACCGGCGGCAACAGCTATTCCGTCTACCTCGGCGGGGACTACCCGCTGATCTGCACGCGGAGCAACCTGCACAACGGGCGCAAGGCGCTCATCATTAAGGAGTCCTACGGCAACGCGGTTTCGACCTATATCCTCTCGCATTTCGAGGAGACCTATATCATCGACGAGCGGTATTACACGGGCAACGTCCTCGATCTCGTGAGCGAGCAGGGCGTCACCGACGTCATCATCATCAACAACGTCTTCGCCGCCAACACCTACTTCCACATCGAGAACATCGAGGACCTCCTGACCAACCCGTCGGTGGCGCTCCCCGCCTCGGCCGAGACCTCCGCCCCGGCGGAGTCGTCCGCGGCCGCCAGGGAATCGGCGGAGATCGGCGGCGAGGCGTCGGACGGCGGGATTCGGGTGACCGGATGAGCGCGAGGGCACCGGAACAGAATCCCCTTGTCGAGGCGGAGATCGTCTCCCTGACGGACGAGGGCTGCGGCGTCGCGAAGCCGGAGGGCCGGGTGCTGTTCGTTTCCGGCGCGGTCCCGGGCGACCGGGCGCTTGTCCGCGTGGAGAAGGTCGGGAAAAATCACCTCTACGGGAAGCTCGAGCGCCTGCTCGCGCCCTCCCCCGACCGGATCGGGCCGGACTGCCCGTATTTTCCGGCGTGCGGCGGCTGCTCCTTCCGGCATATGACGTATGCCGCCGAGCTTCGGTGGAAGACGCAGTGGGTGGCGGATCATCTCAAGCGGATCGGCGGGTTCAGTCTCGCGCCGGCTCCGGCGCTCGGCTCGCCCGAGACGCTGCGCTACCGGAATAAGGCGATCTATCCCGCCGGGAAAGACGCCTCGGGGAGGGTGGTCTTCGGTTTTTACCGGCAAAAGAGCCACGACCTTATCGCGTGCGAAGACTGCCTGCTTCAGCCCGCGGAGTTTGCAAAAATTTTGGAAGCCGTCGCCTTTTGGGCGGACGGCTTCCACTTTTCCGTTTATGACGAAAAGACGGGCGCGGGCTTTCTGCGCGCCGTCTACCTGCGGAAGGGCTGGGTGAGCGGCGAGATCCTGCTGACCGTCGTCGCAAACGGCGAGCGCCTCCCGCGCGCGGAGGAGCTGGTCTCTCTGGTGAGCACGCGGGTCCCGCAGGTTTCAGGCATCGTGCTCAACGTCAATAAAGCGCGCACCAACGTGGTGCTCGGCGAGAGATCCGTCCGCGTCTGGGGCAGGGATACCCTGCGCGACACGCTTTCCGGCGTGGAGGTGGAGCTTGCGCCCGGGGCCTTTTATCAGGTGAACCACGACGCGGCGGAGCTCCTCTACGCGAAGGCTGCGGAGTTTGCGGGCCTCACCGGAAACGAGACCGTGCTCGATCTCTATTGCGGCGCGGGGACGATCGGCCTTTCGATGGCGGCGAAAGCAAAGCGCCTGATCGGCGCGGAGATCGTGCCGGAGGCCGTCGAAAACGCGAGGCGGAACGCCGTGGCAAACGGCGTGACGAACGCGGAGTTCCTCTGCGCCGACGCCGCAAAAGCCGCCGCCGAGCTGCGGGGCCGGGGCCTCGCGCCGGACGTGGTCATACTGGACCCCCCGCGCAAGGGCTGCTCCCCGGAGACGCTCGCCGCGGTCGCGGCGATGTCGCCCGCCCGCATCGTGATGGTCGCCTGCGACACCGCGACGCTCGCCCGCGATCTGCGGGTCCTGTCCGACAGGGGCTACCGCCTCAAAAAGGCGCAGCCGGTCGACCTGTTCCCGCGCACGGCGAACGTCGAGACGGTATGTCTTTTGTCCCGCGACAACCCGCAAACATCTCCGCCGTCTTTATAAAGCGGTTTGCGGTTAACGTCGCAGCCCTCTCTTTTGTAACAAAATCGGATGACGATTATAAAAGCATCTAAATACTTTCAAGGCTTTATTCACTGTTTTCTCGCCTGATAACATAGAAAATCAGTCCTGAAATCAACGTGATAGCTGCGATAATCACAATGATAACCGGACAATTTGCTTTTAACCTCTCAATCATACCTGTATCTCCTCTAACATATCGGCATTCTTACTCTTGCTTTTTGAGGGAGGCAAGGGTTTTTTCAAGCCGATTCATTCGTTCCGCAGCGTTTCACGGTGTGCGGGTTTTTAGTCATAAAACGTTACCGCCTAAAAGGCGACTATCAATCCGCCGCGTTCAGCATAATAACTGCAAAGTCCGCGAGTCGGTAAGATTTCAATCTCTGCTGTTTGCCAAAGTTCCTGAACCTTTTCGCTTAGCTTTTCAGCAAGACAGGCATTGTAGCAATGGCTGATGGCCATGGCGCCGCCCGTGAACCCCCGCTCAACCATGTCGTCTATTAAAGCGGACAGTACTCTGCTTGAACCGCGGACTTTCGTTTTTATTTGAATTTTGCCTTCATTACTGGCAATGCCGACCCCCCATATACCCAGCTTTCCCGCTAAAACACCCGCGAATTTGCTCATGCGGCCATTTTTGATTAGATTGCTAAATGAGGACAACGCAAAGACGGTACGCTGGATTGCGATGAAGCCCTGCATTTGTGAAACCACCTCTTCAAAGCAAAGCTGTTTTTCGATTAATTCATAAAGTTTTTCTACAATCAAAACGATAGCGGGGCCAGTCGAATAAGAATCCAGGATAGCGATTTTCCTTAAAGGTTCTTTTTCCAGCATCATTTCTTTTGCCGCATTCGCGCTGTTATAACTGCCTGATAGCTGACTGGATATGGTAATCGCAATGCTCTGTTCAGCTTTTTCAAACTGTTCATACCACGAATAGGGCGATGGGCATGCTGTTTGGCTGGCGTGAGGGCAATTCTCCATTGCCGTTAGCATGACGCTTATATCCAAGGTTTCATCATCAACATAGCTGTCGGCGCCGATATTTATTGTAAATGGAACGGTGGAAAATCTAATATTGTCATATGTCCGCGTGATATTCTTCAAGTCGCAACTCGAATCTGCAATGATATTCCATTTCATAAAAATATCCTCCTATCATTCCGTTCATGCTACTGTCCTCGGAATTCGTTGGGTCTATCATCCTTCAGCGTTGTTTATCAGCTTCCCGATTTTTGTTAATGAGATGTTAAACACTAAAAAATTATAGAACGGACGAAAAATGCCGCGGATGATCTCCATCCGTTTATCCATAGAATCGTCTCATCTGCAATCAATACCCAAAGACATACAAACAGATACAGACGCAGTGCAGGACGCTACCCAAAATACAGAAAGCATGAAAGATTGAGTGCATCCACTTCTTGCCTTTGCCGATCACTTTGTTCTTGCCGCCCAAGCCGTAAAAAATAGCGCCGACGCCGTATGCAATTCCACCGGCGACAAAGAGAGTGAAGCCTTCAACCGAGAGTGCGTTTATTATGATATCTGAGACGATCAGCACGCTCCCGCTCATTAGGAAGTATCCTATCATGGTGAAAACCTTGAAGCGATCCAGATCAATTATATTTAATATAATTATGATAAAAGCAATGGCGCAGATAACCCCCATCAGCTTCCATCCCAAACCGGGTTTTGCGGGTTCCAGAATGCACAGCGCAAACGGAATGTAGGTGCCGGTAATCAATATGGGAATGGAACAATGGTCAACCACTTGAAATTTCCTCTTGTCTTCCAGCTCCGCCCCTTCGGGAGAAAGTCCGTGATAAGTACACGACACGGCGTACAAAATAATGAGTGATAGGCCAAACAGAATCCCGGCGATCAGTTGCGTTGTATTCTGATGATTTAATGAAACAATGCTGATCATGGCAATTCCGAAGAGCACTCCAAAAGCGTGTGACGCCACGTGAAAGGTCTCTTCTCCTTCAGAGTAAACGGGCAGGCTGCGGTTCTTCGCGGTTATTTCGGCATTCATATAATGATCCCCAATCGGTCGCTTTTATCTGATAAGATTTTTTTAAGTATTTGAAGAACCCTCGACTCCAAGAGCGGTTCTTTTATGCTCCTGGTCAGTGTCAGCGTCAAATCGTTTTCAACAGAAACCACGCCGCAGCTATACGGCGCTGACGGCTTTGGACTGAACACCACACTGCACTTTTGGATATGCGGCTTCATATTATCCGGAATCCTCCATACGCCCAGATTGGAAAAGGTCATGCAGTTCCCACCCTTAAATATGGAGAAAAATGTCTGCGTCACCCATCTTTTAAAAGATAACGGCAAGGCGGCAATCACTTTGTTTTTCGCCATTTTTACATAAGAGGTTGCCAAAGCCGATAATTTTTCTTTGCATACATTCAGCTTCAGTTGCTTATCAAACGATTGGCACAATGCAGAGACATGCGTTCCATCCCCCAATTTCCCCGCATAGATTGTGGTGGGAAGCGAGAAATTGCGCAGGGTGTCGCTGTTAAACCGTCTTCTTAAATCAACAGGGATGGAAAGCCGGATTTCCCGTTGTTCTCTGTTCTCACACTGCTGCAAATCGAATAGCGCCGCCGTTAATACGCCTGATAACAGGGCGGTAAGGGTCACGCCATATTCACCGGCACACTTCAACAGCTCATCCGTTTTGAAAGAAAGTTCCGTGATGTGTACCTTTTTATCTTTGATACCTTTTAATGAATAAGCCTCCGACATATCCTTCCATTTACCGGAGGCCCCGGTTATTTCCTGATATGCATCTTTTATTTCGTTGTAATTTGGCGCTTCATTTGCGCTGAGAACATCCGAACAGTAAGGAACGGATACGGCATATCGGATATACAAATATTCCGCAATCAGCGATTTTAAAAATACGCTGCCCCCGTGTCCATCCGATACCGCGTGGGAATAATCAAGGGCGATACGGTTTTCTGATACAATAACCCGAAACGCGCATCTGCCAAGGTCATCAAGCGTCATGAAAAGCGGTTCGCCTGCTTCAACCTCTTCCAGAATAATCGGCGCGCAATCCAGAGTCTCAAAAAAATAGCGGCACCGATCGTGGCTCAGCCGCACAAAGAAGGAGGGGAAGCGTGTTATCAGCCGATCAAGCGCCAATTGTAAATTATCTCTATCAACACTTTCATTCATCGTGACCGTCAAGCGGATAAGCGCCCTGTGATTGTCACAAAAAGCCAGCGTAAACATCGTGGCCGCCGTATCCAGCTCCAACCGATTATCTGATGTGTTTGTCATTTTTTCGATGCAAGTGTGTTTTATCATTTAACATTACCTCTCAATGGAAGACCCCTTACTAAGCCCTCTTATTTCACAATCAGTATCTTTCGGGTATCTTATGATTGCACCGGCCAAGCGACCGTTTGCTCCGGTAATAATATATAAACGTTTCATAATCCGACCTCCTCCGATAAAGATTAAAGCGCGACTGTTTATCAGATTCCCGAAAGTTGTTAATGAGATATTAAAAAACCCCTCCCGGCGGGAAACGCCGGGAGGGGTTGGTATGTCATTTTGTTTTTTAAGATGGGTATCCTTTTACAGGTTCAAACTTTCGACCCATTCTCTGATTTTAGTTTCATCCAAGCCGGTCAACATTTTTGCGGCCGCCCAATTTGGAGTGCCTTTACAAATTTCCTTCAGGCGTTTTTCCGTGTCAGCCATAGGGCTGCCGAGGGATGTCGCGAAGGGAATGATGGTTTTGCCGGAGAAATCGTAGGACTCCATAAAGGTATCGATGATGCTGGGCTCACGGAACCACCAAATCGGGAATCCCAGAAATACCGTCTCATACTGCTCCATACCGGGGACCGGCGCGGCGATTTCCGGCCTGCAATCAAGATCCTTCATCTCGAGGGTGGAGCGGCTGGTTTCATTTTCCCAGTCTAAATCCTCCGCCCGATACGGGATCTCCGGGCGGATTTCATAGGTATCAGCGCCCGCGATTTTTGCGATAAGCTCGGCCTTCCCCGCGGTGACGCCGCTGGCACTGAAATAGGCTGCTAAAGTTTTCTTCATTCTGGTTTCCTCCATTTCAAATTTTCATATTAAATGAGTGACAACTCATTGCGGACGATTGCACCCGGCAAGATTCATATAATGCTTATACAAAGAAGCAAAACGGCTGGAATATTTCGCTTTCCATGGCTTTTGTTTACCGCAGAAGTGTAAAAAAACGGTATTTTTCATAACCCAATCCAAATCGTATTGCCCCTTGCTGTTGATCTCATATGCGGAAAAGTAGCGCGCATCGTAGTTCCAGACGGTGTCGTCTTCCTGTAAGGTGTATGCTCCATACAGCAAGTTGAAAACATCCTGATCCGGCAGCAGCAGTTGTTGTCCCTGCTCCCGAACACAAGTAAACAGATCCTCTGCCTTTACGATGAGGCGGGCTTTTTCCAAATCCATCAGCAGGACTCCGGTATTGAAGTATTCACGGTCATTTCCCAATCGCACCTGGTTTACAACATTGATGACCTCACCTATTACGCTGCGAGAGGCAGCGGCAAACGCGCATTCTCCCAACTGTTTTTCCCATAATGACCGCACAGGATTGATAACCAGAATATCCGGGTCAAGATACAGCACCCTATCTAATACATCCGGCAACAGGAGAGGCGCCATCAGGCGGTAGTACATCTCCTGCGGATATTGTTTTGATACAGGGGCATTTTCAAATATGGCATGATCCACTTGAATCGGCGTCAAAGCCATACGGTGCGCACCGCAATACTCCGATAGAAGCAGCAAGTCCTCCTGCGGAATGGCGCTGTGCAGCAGCCAGATGTGGAAGACCTCAAGCGGATTGTTGATTGCCAGCGATTTCAGCATCACCTGAAACGGCTTGATATAATTCTTATTAAATGTAACCAGTATATTGATTTTGTCATTTGCCATCTCTCCCGGCCTCAAACCGCCGCCTCCATTCATCGAAATCTTCTCCTCGCGCTTTTTTTGCTTGCCTTTTTGTTTTATCGCGGTTCTTACTTCACAATAAGAGTATTCAAACCCCGGCAATATTTTCCCGATTACTCAGCCGATGCCCCGCGTCCTCTTTTATAAGTTCAATCACGACCGCGGCCAGCGGAATAAAGAAAATGATACCGAGGATGCCAAAGAGCTTGCCGCCGATCATTGCGGCAATCAGTGTGTATAAGGGAGACAATCCGACCGAACCGCCAACCACCCGCGGATAGATAAACTGGTTCTCGATAAACTGAACCACAAGATACACAACCAGACAGCGAATCACCAGCGTCGGGTCAATGAGCAGCGTCAAAAAGACGCTGACAGCGCAGGATATAAAAGCACCTACATACGGGATGATGGCGCAAACCGCGGTCAAAGCTCCGACAAGACTTCCATAGGGCAGCTTAAAAATCGTGAACGCCAAGAACATCAATATTCCGAGAATCACTGCCTCGGCACATTGTCCGGTCAAAAAATTTGTGAACGACTGGGAAAACATACGGGAAAACCGCAGAATGTTTTCCGCCCATTTCGGCCTCAAATACGCGCGCACCAACTTTCTCGCGTGTCCGCACATGCGCTCTTTGCCCAAGGTCATATATATGGAGATGATGATCGCAAAGGCGGCGGTGATCACAATGTTGACAGTAGCGGACAGTGTGCCCACTACATTTATCAGGATCACATCTATACTGTCCGACATGCTCTGCACAACCTTATCCAGGTTGATTTCAGCCAGCATCTCTTCCAGCCACGCGGCATTTATATTGCGGTTGTCCAAATAAGCAAGCCATCCGGGAATATGAGATTTGATCTGCACGTATAAACCCTGTACGGAACGGACGACCTCCGGTACAACCAAGGTCAAAATCAGCACCAATACAAGAAGGATGCAGACCAGCGCAATCGCAAAGCTGAGAATGTGGATCAGCTTGTCGGAGGGCTGTTTTTTCATTTTACTGAAGCGGCGCACCAGCCTTTTTTCTATCCCATTCACGGGAACATTGATGAAGATAGCTAAGATAGCTCCGTCAATGATCGGAAGAACAAGCCGGAACCCCTCGCCTAAAATGTTCAGAACCGTCGAGAGATTGAATAACGCCGCAAGCAGGCTGACGCCGACAACTGTAACGATCAAGTACTGTTTGGTTTTTGTTTCCACCGCTCGTTCCTCACTTTCTACACAGATTCGATCTTGCCATGTTTCTTTTCCATTTTACCCGGGCGCTCCATATATCGGGCCTGTGTTCTTTCTGCCGTTTTCCCATAAGCCATAAAGCAGGCTGCTACGCAAATGGGAATTGCCGCTATCACATCCAGTATGGAGTGCTGCTTTAAAAACACGGTGGATATGGAAATTAAAAAGGCGACGACCGTAAAGGCGATTCGCCAACCGGGGGAGCTGAAATGCTTACTATGCCAGGCGCAGGTCATTACCGCCACCGATCCGATCGCGTGTAGGGACGGACATACGTTGGTGTTGGTGTCAAACTGATACAATCCCGCCAGAAACCGCGTAAAAATATTGTCCCGCTCAAAGGCCATAGGACGAAGCTCCTGACAGTTGGGAAAGAGAATGTAAATCAGCATCGTTGCCGAATAGGACACGATGACAAACCTCATCAGCTTTTTGAAGGATTCCGTATCCCAAAGCAGCGTGTAAAAATGGATGCCGATCAAAAAAACGAACCAAAACAGGTAAGGTATCAAGAAATATTCGCAAAACGGGATAGCGTCGTCCCACGCACAGTACACGGGGAAATAGCTTTTTCGGATCCAAAGCCGTTCCACGGTCAAAAACAACAGGCCGAAGATTGGCCAGAAGATCAAAGTTTTCAAATGCGAAAACGCCGGGGTGTTCAGTTTGCTGAACCGAAAATTTCGATAATCTAACATTTATTTGCTTCCTTTTCGAGGTGCGTTCTTATATCCGGAATGCCGTTTTTTTCTCCGCTTAGTTCTTCATAAATATGCGCCGCCCCGTCAGACTGCCGGTACTCCCGTAATCTATCCTCCATACAGCGTCTTTCCTCAGGGGACAAAAGCAATTCAATACTCTTGGCCGCAAGGCTTTCGGGGGTGTCAGCGGTAACGGCCGCGCGCATGCTCAGGAAAAAATTCATGTTGTATTGCTCGCACCCCGCGACAGAGTCAACAAAAATCATGGGGAGGTTCTTGGCTGCCGCCTCTGTAATGCTCATGCCGCCGGGCTTTGTCAGATACAGGTCGGCAGCATCCATGTAAAGGGACATCTTGTTCGTATATCCAACAACATGGATTCGATTATTTGTCCCGTGTCTGCGGCTAAGGCTGTCGTACAGGCGCTTGTTGGTTCCACATATAACGGAAACCTCCGCCTGTTCAGGTAATTCTTTTTCCAGATGGCGCAGAATTATTTTCATCGGCCCACAGCCCATGCTGCCGCACATCACAAGAAGGTGCGCGTTCTTTTCACTGATTTGAAGCTGACGCTTAGCATCCGCTTTTTCGCATATTTGAAAAAAGCTGCGGCGGATAGGGATACCTGTGGCAACGGTATGGCTTGAGTGAACGCCGCATTTGCTGTATGTATCAACCTGATCTTCGCTGGAAACAAAGTTCTTTCTCAGGCCGCAAGCGTTCATGCCGGGATAGCAGGTATAGTCGGTGGCAACAAAGGCGGTTTGCACCGTCAAGGGGAAGTGCTTTTGTACATAGGTCAGCATCATGGCGGAGAAAACATGGGTGCATATCACGGTATCATAGCGTCCATCCACGATGTATTGACGAAGGTTTTTTGCCCCGGCTGTCAAAAGACGGTAAATCCAGGAACGATCCCCAAAGATACCGGGATGCTTTTCGCTGTATTGGTAGCCCCACCGAAACAGTCCCGGAACATACCGATACACAAAGCTGTGTCCCCATGACATGAATTTTGCGAAACGCTCCGACAAAAAATCAAAGGAGTCGCGAATCTCACAGGCCACATTTTGCAATTCAAAATATTCTTTTATCGCCTTGGCACAGGAATTATGCCCCTGCCCCGTGCTGCAACTCAATAGCAGAACCTTCTTCATAAATACTCTCCCGCTCTTTGGTCACTACGCCGAATTCTTTTTTCCTCAGCTTCTTCAACAGCCTCAGGAGCTTTGGTCTGTTATGCCGCTGAATGATGATATATGGAAGATTGCCCAGCGCGTACAGCAGGGAAATGATCCATCCGCCCGCGGCTTTATAAATGAACACGCAGCCGAAGCCCAATAGCGATAACAAACTATGTACCGATTCCGCAATACAGGTTTCTTGTATCATCAGTTTAATTTGTTTTGCCGTAATTAGCTTTGGCAGTTTCTTGGCCGGCATCACACCCGGAAGCATCTCGCACATATCGGGCAATTTATCCTTCCATTTCCTCACGCCGAGAGACAGATAGACGCTGTCTTCTTTTTCCGGCCAAGATGAGCGGTAAGGGAACTGGTCGTAACAAAACCATCTCTTAGGCACAATACGCCCTATTACAAAGAATAGGGAACCGATAACCGCAAGATAAATAACACATTCTATAAATATACTCATGTTGGTGCTCCTCTATATCACAGCTTTTCCTGTTTCAGCGCCTTCGTATTGCGGATTGCATAGAGAATAAATGAAACGGCGATCATTCCAGTACAAGCTGTTATAAGCGTTATAGATACCGCGTCTGTAATCTCGGCGTAGAATACATGGGCGATCATCATGGCGTATAGCAAAAAGGTTACGGTCTTACCATGCCATTCCGCTCCCAATACGATGCCTGTTTTTTGTATCACAAGAAAGCCGGAGACGCCCATATATACCTCCTTGGCGAGCAAAAAGAGGAAAGGGAAGATCATCAGCGGAAATCGGATAATCAAACACATCAGCATAGCCGCTTGAGTTAACTTATCCGCAACCGGGTCAAGCACTTTGCCTAAATTGCTGGTCATGTGAAACTGCCTTGCAATAAAGCCGTCTACGATATCTGTTGCACCGGAGAGAATTAATACATAGCCTGCCCAATGAGATTTTCCCTCTACGAAATACAACCATATAATCAGCGGAATCAAGCAAATGCGAAAAAACGACAAAATATTTGGTATGGTAAAAATTTTGTTTTCCGGCTTTTCTGTATTATTCAAATTTCGTGTCATTCATTTCTTCCTTTAAGATGGCGATAAATTTTTTAAGGGCTGCGGTGCCGACAACGAATTCTTCGGGGCTCAATCGATCGAGTGCCCGCTGTTCCGCGCTACAAACAGGTATGACAATACTTCCTCCGTAGTGTTTACCGGCCTCGGTCAACCGAATAATCTTGCGGTTTCGAGTACCGGGAACAACTTCAAGCACGGCGTAATCCTTTTTAACCATGTGCGCAACAATCGTATTTACGGTTTGTTTTGACAATGACCAAACACCGCAAATATCCTGCTGCGAATAATCGCCGTCCATAAGCACCAAGGTGTACCAAATCCGGAATTCATTTTCTGAAATTCCGATGTGACTCGCCGCTCCGCGGTAGATACGTGACAGTTCCTTAAGCTGTTGCATAACCATTTCAAGCTGGTCCTTCACATTATTATTCATGCTATACCTCCCGAAGTATCCTAAATCGGACTTACTATAGTCCGAAACAGGACTCTTGTCAAGAGAGTTCGAAGAAAAGTTACAAATTACCCCACATAATCTCCGAACAGCGGGCGCGGCGCCGAGAGGCTTTGGGCGAGGACGATATCCGTTTCCTTCATATCCCCCGATGCTGATATTAGAGAAGATGCAGATCGCCCCGCCGATGGGCAGGGCGATCATATTTTATCGTGGGCCTCCGCCTTACGAAGAGGCACTCGGATAAACAGGGATTCCTTCCGGAACGTCTGATTTTAAGCCATCACGCCGCCATCTTTTATAATATACAACAAAAAGAACAACCGCAAGGATTGCCGCCAGCAGACATGTCAAAGGCATATTCAGCCAGAGCCCGTCCAGACCGAAGGGGCTAAGAACAAACAGGAACAGGATGGGGAAAATAAGCGATATAGAAAGAGAAATTGTCGTGGCGTAGCCGGGCTTTTCAATTGCGGACATAAAGCTCTGAGTAGCCAGCGAGATCCAACGTGTCAGATACGTGAAAGCAAACAAGAACAATGCGTGTACCGACATGGCAATCAGCGCCGTATCCTCTGCTTTGATAAAAATGCCGACGATGGGTTTTGCCAGCAGAAGCAGAACGACGGTCATCACGATTGACAGCACGCCGGAAAAAGTAAAGCATCTGCGTTCAATCGCCCAAATACGGCTGTAATTTCCGGCCCCGTAATTGTATCCAACCGCGGGCTGCAAAGAGTCGCAAAGACCGTAAAGCATGGGCAGAATCAGAGAGTCGGCCATCATCAGCACGCCGTAGGCCGCTACCGCCATTGTACCTCCCATGCGCAGCAGGAACACATTGATGATGATGGCGGTAATTTGACTCGCGATATTATTGAGAAAAGCAGGCGCGCCGTTTGATAATATGCTCGCCAATACCGCACGGTTCAAACGGGGCCTTGCAAAGCGAAGCTGCGTTTTGCCGCGCAGGAACGGGATAAACCCAAGGATCGCACAGACAAGCATGGCGATGCAGCTTGAGAGGGATGCGCCTGCAATATTCATATGGAAAACCAATAAGAACACGATTTCCAGCCCGGCGCTGATGACGGACATCAGGATATTAAGAAACATGCTGTACCGTAGTTTTCCGCAGATACGAAGGTAATTATCCACCGCAAACATAATGGTTGTAAACGGGGCGCTGACAGCGTAGACGCGCAAATACTGCGCCGACATGTCTACAATCTCCTCTTCAGCTCCCATAAACCGTACAAGAGATTCGGCGGAAAGAAAAAGAATAGCGCCAATCACGACGCCGGCACCCGCGATCATCAGGCAGGCACTTGAAAAAATATTGTTCGCCGTCGTCCCGTCCTTCTGTCCAAGTTTAATGGCGATCGGAACCGAAGAGCCGATGCCGATCATGTCCGCGATTGAAAAGTTGATGACAACAAGCGGCATAACAAGGTTTACCGCCGCGAAAGCGGTAGCGCCTAATACTTGTCCGACAATCGCTCCGTCAATGATCTGATAGAGGGCCGATACAACCATGCTGATGATGCCGGGAATCGCGGCGGTAAAAAACAGTTTCGTGGGTGATGTTTTTTCGTACAAAACTTTGTAATCCATTATATTTTTACTATTCTCCGTTTACTTGCCGTTTGAATCATATAACATCGCTTTGCACAGCTCAGACACTGGCAGAACGATATTTTTAATCACGGCATTTGATGTATTGATGCAAAGGGTATAGTTTTCTTTCCTTCCCCATTTTTGTTGAGTGAAGAATTTATGATACCTGGCTCTGTCTTTGTCTACCGCCAGAATCCGTGCTTTCATTTGGGAATCGGAAAAACACTCATTTTCGGACGCTCTTTCCCGACAGCGCCGCATGCGAGATTCCATGTCGGCATATACAAAGATTTTGAAGGGGTTGTGTTCCTTAAGAATGTAATCGGAACACCGGCCGATCATCACGCAGTCGCTTTTTGACGCCAGTTCTTCGATAATATTGTGTTGCTCGATATAAATCTTCATGCTTGGGTCGTGCCGAAGGGGAAATCCTGCGGATAACCTTCGACCGATGGTAATGGGATAATAGGTGATGGTTTGTTTATCCACGATGCTGTTTACATATCCCTCCGCCAAGCCGCTTTTTTGGGCAATCCCGGTGATAATCTCCTGATCATAATAAGCAATGCCTAGAATTTCCGCCAAACGCTTGCCAAGCTCACGGCCTCCGCTGCCAAACTCACGACTGATCGTTATGACCTTGTTCATTTCATTCATCCTTTCTGGACTCGTTTGCGCTTACCTTTCACAATAAAATACCGAGTAAGACACCCGAGCGCACGCAGCGTCTTATCCGGTAAATCCATTGCGATGGATTACCCTCCGATGGTCAAGACGGATTCGGTTTAAGATACGATCCTGCCTTTCTTACAACAATTTTTTATTATAAGGTATACAGTAGCTGTACAGTCAATAAGAATTTTAACGGATTGCTTACAGGCTTTTCATGCCCTGCGAAAAACGAAAACGGCGGCTCTGATCTTCGTATCAAAACCGCCGTTTGGTCACTCTATATAGTTGCCGGTGGATATTGAAAAGCTTACTCAACCTTGACTGATATTTCGGAGACGTAATCCTTATAATCGCGTATCGCCGCTTCATCAAGGACAATTTGTTCATAAGCATAGCCGGTCATTGCATAGCCATGTGCGTCTGCGTATTGCAATATATTTTGATAGGCTGTCCTGGAGTCCTCCCAGTCGCCCTTGCAAAACGATTTTAAGTATCGTCCCTTCGGCTTCTGAAAAACACTTCCCTGCCTATAAGCAAGTTTCGTATAGAGATAATTATAGCTAAAATAATCGCCGGCTTTCACACGCTCCACATCGATCATCACATTGAAAGCGGGTTCACCGTATACGGGCAATTGGGCGCAGCGTTTCATATGCTGATAACTTATATCAAACAGGCCGTCCTCGGTAATCTCATCTGGAATAGAAGTAACGAGCAAATATTCCGTTGGGCATTCTTCCAAAAAGACGTCGCCCTCGTTTGACGATAAATATCTCTCAATTAACTTAATTTTCCCCTTCACAGCGCATCGCATATACTTAATCCTTTTCTCATCCTCCTCCAAACGCTGCTTTTGAGTTTGAAGCAGAGAAAGGTTCTCGGTCGGAGAACGGTTCTGTAAAAGCCGTTTGATCTCTTCAAGAGGGGTGCCCATATCGCGCAGCGCAAGAATGACATCCAGCAAAGAGTTTTGATGATTGGTATAATACCTGTAACCATTCTCTTTTATCATCGCAGGTTTAAATAAACCGATATCATCGTAGTACATTAAAGTACGCTTATTAAGGCCGCGCAATTTGGCAAACTGCCCGGTTGTAAAGTATTGCTGTAAATATTTTGCCATATCATCCTCTGTCATTGACCGTACAGTAACTGTATAGATTATTGTAATAGATAAAGAAGTTTATGTCAATTATAACCGTTAATAAAACGGTTATTTTAACTTACTCTTTTCATTCCCGACGATGGCATATACCCATTGGCCGCCATCTCGCGGATGCCCGCCTCCGCCATAGCACGCTCGATCAAAGCCCGCTCCGCCGGGGACATCTTGAAGTAAAAGCCCGTGGTTTTTTCCTTGGCCGCGGCGCCGCCTCCTTTCAGTTTCATAGAAAAGGGCGGCCCGCCTTTTCGTGAGCCGCCCGGTTGATTACCATGCGCTTTTTCCTGTTTTTTCCTTGCCCGTCCCCGGCGTTTGTATTCCCGCCGGACGGCGCGCTGTTCCCCGTCCCTGTCCGCTTGCGGGGCGGCCTTATTCCTCCGCCAGCAGCCGCGCGACGTCGGCGGTGCGCTTCGAGAGCTTTCGGATGCTGAGCTGCTTCATGCCGCGCATGTAGGTGTCCAGCCGGTCGCCGATCGGCTCGGTCCAGTAGGGCGGGACGTCCTCGATCCCAAGGGCGGTCCCGCGCACCGTCATGATCTGGGCGGCGTTGCAGTCCACGTCCCGTCCGCAGCGCCCGCAGATCTCGAGCGTATCGGTGAAGTCGCCGTCTCCGAACCAGAGCGCGATCACCTCGATGGCCGCGTTCGGGAAGGCGTGTACCCAGTTGTAGCGATCGAGCTTCTTTTCGCAGGAGCGCCACGCCTCGAGCCAGCCGGAGGAGGTTTTGCAGCTTTGGAGCGCGAAACGGACGACGCTGCCGTACTGACTGTCCGCGGGCGTCATCGCGACGGCGGCCTCCGCGAGCTTCCGCAGGTCGTCCTCATAAAAGGCCATCGAGCACAGGACGGCGTTGAAGACCTCGCCGAGCACGCCGCTGTTGTAATGGGAGATCTCCGCGTCCTGCCAGGCGGCCTCGGCGGCTTTCGCCGGGTTGCCGGGGTAGATCTGGCCGAGGATCACGCCGCGCATCTGGGCGCCGATCCATTCACAGAACGGGTTGTTGAAGCGCCCGCTCTCGGGCGGCAGGAGCCCGCAGCGCAGGTTCCGCAGGGCCATGTCCTCGGCGGACCAACCGAAGCTGATCCGGGAGAGCCATTCGTAGGCGATGTCGCGGGCGGCGGTGGCCTTGCCGCGGCGCTCGTAGGCGCAGAGCAGGGCGAGCTCGTAGGTGACGTCGTCGTTATAGGTATTCGGTTTCCGGACGTACCGGCGCATGTCGTTGTAGGCCTTTTCGATGTTGTCGGTCGTGTAGCCCTCCATGCAGGTGCCGTAGGCGCCGCCGACGATCTGGGAGAGCCACCCGGCGTGGATCTTTTTCTCAAGTTCCTCGCCCATGTCGATTTTAACCGGGGCGGGGAGGGAGACCGCCCCCGCGTACTGCGCGAAGCTCTCGTACCGGGTATAGGACCAGTAATCGGAGTCCGGGTCCTTCTCCGCGTTGCGGCAGGCCTCAAAGAGCTCGTAGGTCGCCTTTTGCAGCGCGGCGGGATCGTCCTCGGTCACGGCCCGGAAGCCCGAGAGCAGCAGCTTTTCCGCGTCCCGGACCTGATATCCGCGGTTCTCCTGCGCCTGAATGGCGGCGACGGCCATCGTGTCCCGCGCAAGGGAGCCGGGGACGCGGCTGCCCCAGTAAATTTTAATGGCGGCGTCCCAGAATTTCTCCGTGTCGTCGGTCTGCTCCTCCCAGAGCTCCTTCGTATCGTCCTCAAAATGGGCGGGGATCTGGCTCTCGATCGAGAGCTTCTCGATTTCCCAGGCTTTCATGCCGGCACCTCCGTGATGTTGATTTTTTTCATCTTTTTAAATATGAAAACGGTTTTACAGCGGATGCCAAAAAGAATATTTTCCGCGCGACTGGCTTTTTCAATCAAAAGATAACATATACTGACCAAAATTTCAACAAAAAGTAGAAAAATACTTGACGGAACATATGAGATTTACTATAATCAAAGCAGGAAAACCCTAACTGAAAATGTAATCGTTTACACAAGAGGTTTTTATGGTTACGATCAAAGATATCGCGAGAGAGTCCGGCGTCTCCGTCGCCACGGTGTCCCGTTACATCAACGGGAGCGATCATATCGAGACCTCCACGGCCGAGCGGATCGCGGAGGTGATCGCGCGGCTCGGCTACCGCCCGAGCCGCGCGGCCAGAAGCCTAAAAACGCACAACAGCCGCAATATCATGCTGATTGTGCCGGATATCAACAACCCCTTTTACTCCAAAATGGCCGAGGTCGTCAACCAGCGCTGCCGCGCCGAGGGCTATACGATGACGCTCTACAACACCACAGAGGAGATCCACGAGGAGCTTCAGGCGATTCGGCTCGCCAGCGATATTTTCGCGGATGGAATCGTTTTCGCATCCGTCACCGCGCAGGAGCTGGTGCTCGAGGAGCTCAGGCAGAGCCGCTGCCGGGTCGTGCTCGTCAACTCCTACGACGTCAGCCCCTTCGACACCGTGCACGGGGATCTTGTACGCGAGGGCACCTATATCGCCGCGAAATATCTGATCGAAAACGACCACACGCGGATCGGCTTCGCCGGGGGGCTCCCCGGCACCGCGATCGCGGAGAGCCGCAAAAAGGGCTACTGCAAGGCGCTCGCGGAGGCCGGGCTCAAGCCGGACGACGAGCTGATCTTTGAAATGGGATTCAATCTTGAATCCGGAAAAAAGGCCGGGCGCTACTTCTCGGCGCTCGACCCGCGCCCGAGCGCGATCTGCTGCGCCAACGACATGATCGCCCTCGGCGTGATCAGCGTCTTCGGCGAGATGGGGATCAAGATCCCCGCCGATTTTTCGATCACCGGGATGGACGACGTGCCGTATTCCTCGCGCAGCTTCGCGAGCCTGACGACGATCACCAACGACAGCGCCAAGTTCGCGAACGACGCCATGGACGCGCTCTTCGACCGGATCACCGGCAGGTACACCGGCGCGCCCAGAGAATATATCATCGGCCGCGAGCTGATTGTGCGCACTTCCGTAAAAAATTTACCGAAATAAGTTTTGGGGAGGCATTTTGATGTTTACCGTCGGACTCGCCACCGTAGCCATGGATGTGATCCTGCAGACGCGGGAACTGCCCAAAGAGGACGGCTTTGCCGTGATCGAAAAAAGCGCCTACCTGCCCGGCGGCAGCGGCACCAACGTGATCGCCCAGCTCGCGCGGCTCGGGGACCCCTGCGGGTTCGTCGCGGAGATCGGGGACGATACGGTCGGCGCCGAGATCCGGCGGAGCCTTCTTAATGAGGGGATCGACGATTCGGGCCTCAAGGTGCGGGCGGGCGGCTCCTCGCTGCACACAAAGATCGTCGTCGACGCCGCCGGCAGGAAGTTCATCCTGCTCGACATGGGCGACGCCTTTTTGAACCTCGAGCTGGAAGAAAAAGACTTGGACTATTGCCTGAAAGGTGATATTTTTTATACGGACCTGCTGCCGGGCGGGGCCGCGATCGCCGCGGCGAAGGCCGCCTCCGAGCACGGAAAAAAGGTCGTCTTCAACCTCCAGATCGGCCTGCCGCTGATGGAGGGCATGGGCGTCTCAAAAGAGGACATCCTCGGCGTGCTCAAATATGTGGATGTGTTCGCGCCGTGCCGGGAGGGCCTTTTCGCGCTCGCGGGCACCGGGGATCTGCGCGAGGCACTGCGCTTTCTGCGCCCCTATTTTTCCGGCCTGCTGCTCGTCACGCTCGGCGGGGAGGGCTCCGCCGCGTTCGACGGGGCCGACCGCGAGACGAGGGTCTCCGTCCCGGAGGCCGAGATCGTGGACACGACCGGCGCGGGCGATTCCTACCTCGGAGCCTTCGTCCACGCCTATTTGATCGAGAAAACGCCGCTGCGGGAGGCGATGGAGTTCGCCGCCTGCTGCGCCGCGATCACCTGCGGAAAGGTCGGCGCGCGCTCCGGGCCGGACCTCGCGGCGGCAAAGGAGTTTTTGCGGCGCGCCGCGTGGAAAGCGTAAGCGTATGAAAACAAGAACGATGGGCGGCTCCCCGGTCTCCTTAAATTCCGCGGTGCGGGGCGCGCTCTGGGGCGTCTCGCTCGGCGACGCGTACGGCATGCCGATGGAGATGTGGTCCCGGGAAAAAATCCGGTCCGTCTTCGGGCGCGTGGAGGGGCTTTTGCCCGGCCACCCGGAGAACGCGATCTCCCATGGGCGGCTCGCCGGGGAGACGACCGACGACAGCGCTTTTACAAGGCTCGTCTGCGATCTTCTGATCCGGGACGGCGACATCGACCCGATGAAATTGGTCTCCGGCGTCCACGACTGGCTGGAAAAAGGCGGCGAGAAAAACGATCTCGTCCTCGGCCCGAGCACCAGAAAGGCGCTCGAGGCGATCCGGAACGGCCTGCCCCCCGAGGAGGCCGGCAAGACCGGCCGGACCGACGGGGCCGCGATGCGGATCATCCCGGTGGGCATCCTCTGGAACTGGGCGAGCGGCGGCGCGCTGGTCAGCGCCGTCCACCGCGCGTGCGTCGCGACGCACAACACGAACGTGGCCGTCAGCGCCGCGGCGGCGGTCGCGGCGGCGGTCTCCTGTGCGATCCGCAGCGGGGACCTCGCCGCCTCGATCAACGCGGCGGAGATCGCCGCGGATCAGGCGGAGATCTACGGCTACAAAGTCTCCGACGTGCGGATCTCTTTACAGATCGAGCGCGCCGTGAAGCTGCTTTCCAAAGCGAAAGACGAGGAGTCCGCGCTGACGCTGCTGAGCGCGAAGATCGGCACCGGCCTTCCCGCGGAGGAGGCGGTCCCGGCGGCGATCGGCCTGTGCTCCTACGCGAAGGGCGACGCGCTGACCTGCGCGAGGCTCTGCGCGAACGCCGGAGGCGACACCGACACGATCGGGGCCATGGCCTGCGGGATCTGCGGGGGGCTCGGCGGCTACTCCTCCCTGCCGGAACGGGAGATCGGGCAGATCCGCAGCGTCTCCGGCATCGACTGGGACCCGGTCGCGGACGCGCTGGTCAAGCGCCTCAAATAAACCTATATAAGAAGGGCATGCCGATGATCTCTCTGAAACACATCAAGAAAACCTACCCCAACGGCCTGACGGTCATGGAGGATATGAGCCTCGACGTTGAGGACGGATCGTTCACGGTGTTGGTCGGACCCTCCGGCTGCGGCAAGACGACGACGCTCCGGATGATCGCGGGCCTTGAGACGTGCACGAGGGGCGAGATCTGGATCGACGACGTCAACATCACCGACATGGACCCGGGCGACCGGGGCATCGCGATGGTGTTTCAAAACTACGCCCTGTATCCGCATATGACGGTCGCGAAGAACATCTCCTTCGGCCTCAAGAATTTCGGCTGCGGCAGGGAGGAGATCAAGACGATCACCGCCGAGGTGCTCGAGCTTGTGGGCCTGACCGAGTACGCGAACGTCAAGCCCAGCAACCTCTCCGGCGGGCAGCGCCAGAGGGTCGCGCTCGCGCGGGCGATCTCCAAAAAGCCGAAGGTCTTTTTGATGGACGAGCCGCTCTCGAACCTCGACGCGAAGCTCCGCGTCAACATGCGCAGCGAGCTGATCCGCATGCACCGCAAGCTCAAATCCACGTTCATCTACATCACGCACGACCAGATCGAGGCGATGACGATGGGCGACTATATCGCCGTGATGAACGAGGGCAAAATCATGCAGTACGGCACGCCGGACGAGATCTACTCGGACCCGCAAAACATCTTCACCGCCAAATTCATCGGCGACCCCGGCATGAACATCGCCCCCCGGCCGGACGGCACTTTCCTCGGCTTCCGCTCCTCCAAGGTGAAATTCTGCCGGCCGGAGCGTTTCGGCGGGGCCGTGTTCCACGGCAAGATCTCCACGCGGGAGCGCCTGGGCGACATCAACCACTACACGATCCTCTCCGACGACGGCTGCGAGTTCGCGGTGCGCAGCGAGGAATTTTTCGAGTTCGGCGAGGAGATCCGCCTCTATATCGAGAAAAAAGACCTCTACGCGTTCGGCGCGGACGGCGGCCGGATCGAGGTCGGCCGGCTCGCCGGGGAGGAGGATGGAACATGAATCAAAATCCTCCGAACTTCGCCTACCGGCTCCGGCAGCTCTTTATGAGATTTGTCAACCCCATTCTGCGCTGCCCGTACGTGCTGATCGCGCCGGCGGTCGCGCTCGCGGTCACGTTCAGCATCATTCCGGCGCTGATGTCCATCCGCAACAGCTTTTACCGGGTGGACTATGTGTTTCATGTCGATACGTTCGTCGGGCTAGCCAATTACAAAACGATCTTCCGCGACCCGACGTTCCTTTTGGTCTTTAAAAATACGCTCGTCTTCACCGGCGTCACCGCGCTGTTCGCGATCCCGCTCGCGGTGCTGGTGGCGATCTTTCTCAATAAAAATACGGCGGTCCACAACTTCACCCAGAGCGTCGTCTTCACCCCGCACATCATCTCGTGGGTTTCGATCGCGGCGCTGTGGATGTTCCTGATGGACCCGCAGTTCGGAATTCTCAACGCCGTGCTCACGGCGCTCGGCTTCGATCCGCTGGACTGGATGCTCAGCGAGAAGACCTCGCTCCTGTCCATCACGGTCGTCTCGATCTGGAAATCGCTCGGCTACAACGTGCTGATCGTCACCTCGGGCCTCCAGAACATCCCTCGGGACATCTACGAATCCGCGAAGCTCGACCGCTCCAACCGGTTCCGCACGTTTTTCAAGATCACGGTGCCGATGCTCTCGCCGACCTTCGTCTTTCTGGTCACGACGACGATCATCAGCACGTTCAGCACCTACGACCTGATCCGGCTGATGACGCAGGGCGGCCCGCGGAACTCCTCCAATTTGCTGGTCTACTGGATCTACGAGACCGGCTACTTGCAGTTTAACGTGGGCAAGGCCATGGCCGGCGGCGTCATCCTGCTCCTGTTTATCGGCACGGTCTCGCTCGCGAATTTCACGCTGATGAACAAAAGAGCCCATTATCAGTGAGGGGAGGAAAACGCATGAAACGGGTAGAGGAACGAAAAAAGAAGCTGACCCCGAAGCGCGCGGTCCTGCTCACGCTCACGGCGGTCCTCATCGCGCTGCTGCTCTCCGCCTATATTTTCCCGATGTTTTACATGATCTCGACCTCGCTCAAGACCATGCGGGAGGTCAACGTCTCGCCGCCGACGCTCTGGCCGGAGATCCTTCAGTGGAAGAACTACGCCGAGGCGTGGCACAAGATGAATTTCTTCCACTACTTCAAGAATTCCGTCCTCGTCTCGGTGATGACGATCGTCGGGCAGCTCCTCGTCTGCGTCCCGTGCGCCTACGCGCTCGCAAAAAAGCGGTTTGTCGGCCGGAGGTTTTTCCACACGCTCGTGCTGTTCGACCTGATCGTGCCCTCTCAGATCATCTTCCTCTCGATCTACCTCATCGAGAGCAGGATCGGCTGGATCAACACCTATCAGGGCCTGATCGTGCCATTCATCTACTCGGCGTTCTCGATCTTCTTCTTAATTCAGACCTTTAAGACGCTCCCGGACGACGTGCTCGACGCGGCGCGGCTCGACCGGTGCTCAGAGCTCCAGATCATCGGCGGCATCGTGCTGCCGATGGCGCGGCCCACGGTCATCACGACCGTGATGTTCACCTTTGTGTATAAATGGAACGACTATTTCTGGACGAGCATCCTGACGACCGACGACGCGGTGCGCACCCTGCCGCTCGCGATCCAAAACCTGATGCCGGTCGGCAACGCGGCCAACGAGTGGCACACGATCATGGCCGGAAACCTGATGCTCTTCGCCCCGATGTTCCTTCTCTACCTGCTCGCCAACAAGAGCATCAAGCAGATGTTCGTCTACGGCGGGATCAAATGAGCGCCTGACCGGCAAAGGCCGGTGCGATAAAACTTTTGACCACAATTTTAAAGGAGGAAATCACATGAAGAAATTCCTTGCGCTGATGCTTGCGCTGTGCCTCGTGCTCGCGGGCTGCTCCGGCACGAAAGAGGAGGCCCCGGCTTCCGGTTCCGCGTCCGGCGCCGAGAACCCCTCCGGGGATGAGCCGGTGGAAATTGTTTTCTGGAACGTGTTTGCCGACGACTCCGACACCGGCGTCTTCCTCGCCGACGCGGCAACCAACTTTATGGCCGATCACCCCGATATTAAAGTGACGATCGTGGGTCAGGGCGGTTACGACGACATCGTCGAGCGCCTCGAGGCCGCCGCGGCCTCCGACGCCCTGCCGACCATGGCGATCATCGAGGAGACGTTCCTCGGCCGCTTCTACCCGCTGACCGTCGACCTCTCCCAGTACCTCGACCCCGCCGTCGTCACAAATTATCAGGACGGCCTCTTGGTCTCCTGCTACTATGACGGCGTGCTCCGCGCGGTTCCGTTCAACCGCTCGATGCCGAACCTCTATGTCAACAAGACCCTCTTCGACAACGCCGGCGTCACCGAGATCCCGGACACGTGGGACGAGGTCTACGCGACCGCCGAGACGCTGACCGATAAAGATAAAGGCGTCTACGGCTTCGGCGTCTGCTGGGATACCGACGCTTGGGTCTATGAGTCGATCCTCTACTCCTTCGGCGGCGAGATCATCAGCGAGGACAACAAGACCATCCTGCTGGGCGAGGGCACCACGGCCTCCGACATCCTGACGAAATTCCAGGACGAGGCGGACGCCGGCGTCTTCTTCAACCCCTATATCTATCAGGACAACGTCTGGTCCACGATCGGTTCGGCGTTCCTTGACGGCAAGATCGCCATGTTCCTCGGCTCCAACGGCGTCTACTCTATGTATAAAGGCTGGATGGCCGACGCCGGGTACGAGATGCAGATCTATCCGCATCCGGGCTTTGAAAACGGCATCGCCACCGGGGCCGGCAACATCGTGATGTTCGCGGGCGCCACCGAGGAGCAGCGCGCCGCGGCCGCCGAGTTTATCGAATACCTCGCGACCGACGACGAGGCCGGGGCCTACACCGTGCTGACCGGCTACCTCCCGACCACCGAGACCTGCGTCAATCAGGCCGACCTCGCCGCCTTTATTGAAGCGAACCCGGACTACATCAACGCGGTCAATCAGATGCAGTACGCCCACAGGCGCCCGCTGACCTCCGCGTGGAAGGGCATCTACACCGCCCTCACCGACGAGATCGCCTACTGCATGGCCCATACGGATACGGACGCCGCCGCCTCCATCGCGACGGTCTCCGGGCAGGCCCAGGTCCTGCTCAACGACGCCACCGCGCTTGCCGAATGACGGCTTTTTCCGGCACAAAGAATCTTTCGAGCAGAAAGGAAAGCGCGCTTTGAAAAAAACGACATTTTTCCCCGACGGGAATTTCTACAAAGGCAATATCCATTCGCACACCACCCGCTCCGACGGGCGGCTTTCCCCGGAGGCGGCGGTCTCCGAGTACCGCGGGCGCGGCTACAACTTTCTGATCCTGACGGAGCACAACCGCTACACGGACCTCAAAGGGTACGACTCCGACAACTTCATCCTGCTCCCCGGCATGGAGATCAACCCGCCGCCGGACATCCACGAGATGCGGGACTATCACTTCCTCTGCCTCCCCGGCACCAGGGAGATGCGCGAGCACGCGGCGCTGCCGCCCTATGAGCACGACCATATGCTCAACCTCAAGACGTTTCACAGCTACGAGGATCTCCAGGAGATGATCGACGACGCGTACCTGCGCGGCAACCTCGTCACGATCAACCATCCGTTCTGGTCGAAGGTGGAGTACGACGAGATCCTCCCGCTCAAGCACATTTTCGCGATGGAGGTCTTCAACTACTGCTCCTACGTGCTCGAGAACGTGGGCACCTCCTTCTCCCACTGGGACGCGGTGCTCAGAAACGGCATGCGGCTCTGGGGCACCGCCGTCGACGACAACCACAACTTTTACCCGTTTGAATCCGGCGGCAACGACTCCTTCGGCGGCTGGATCACGGTCAAGGCGAAAAGCCTCTCGCAGGACGACCTGATGGAGGCGATCGCGGCCGGCAGCTTCTACGGCTCCGCGGGCCCGGAGATCCACGATTTCTATGTGGAGGATGGGACGATCCATTTCTCCTGCTCCCCGGTGTCGCGGATTTTTGTGAACGGCCAGCAGCGCGAGATCCGCGTAAAATGGCATGAGCCGGGCGACCCGCCGCTGACCGAGCTTGTCTGCCCGCTCCGGGGCGACAGCCGGTGGTGCGAGGCCGAAAAATACGTCCGCGTCGAATGTATCGACGAATTCGGCCGCAAGGCGTTCACAAACCCGATCTGGCTCGACGGCTGACCGCCCCGGCCCCAAAATCCCGGCAAAGCTCCGGCGGCTCCGGATTCGTATTTCCGACGCCCGGCCGAAAAACCCCCCGGGAGCGGCCAAAAACCCCGATCCGACCGCGGCAATCGGCCGCCGCCAAAGATCGGGCGCAGCCCCCGCTTTCTCTCCTTCAGATCCTCTTTCAAAGGCAGATCGGGCGAAAGGCCCCCGCAAAGCCCGCCGCCCGATCTGCACGGGGGTCTATTCTTTTGCGCTTCCCTCCGCAAAATTTGCCGAAAAGAGGAAAAGAATGAACGACGCTGTGACCAAATGGTCCGATCAACTCGACGCGTTCCACATCGGTCTCGTCTGCGGCGTGCTGGGGATCATCCCGCGGGAGATCGACGGCATCTATCCCAACCCCGGCCGGGGCATCAACAACGACACCTTCGTCATCGCGGCGAAGGGGAAGACCTATCTCTACCGACTCCCGGGCAAGGGCACGGAGCTCTTTTGCGACCGGGACCGGGAGTACGACGCCTATCTGCGCCTCAAGGACTACGCGATCACCGACGAGCTCGTCTATTTCGAGCCGCGCCTCGGCGTCAAGATGTCCGTCTATTATCCCGGCAGCCACGTCGCGGACGTCACGGACGACGGGGAGCTGCGCCTCTCGATGGAGCTGATCCGCCGCTTCCACGGCCTGCCGGTCGAGTTCCCGGTCGTCGACACGCCGTATACGCGCCTCGAGCGCTACGACAAAATCGCCGGGGAGTCCGCCGGAAAGGAGCACTACCCGGAGGGCTTCGCGGAATTTTTGCGGGAGGTGCTGGATTTTAAGCCGACGCTCGACCGCTTCTCCCAGGAGCTTCGCCCCTGCCACGGGGACTGCCTGCCGAACAATGTGCTCTTCCCCTGCGGGCGGCCGGAGCCGATCCTGATAGACTTCGAGTTCCCGGCCATGAGCGATCCCTACGGGGACCTCGCGGCCTTCTGCCACGACGGCGAGCTTGCGGAGGACGCCTGCCTGCGGTGCCTCGATTATTACCTCGGCCGCCCGGCCGGGGACCTCGAGAGGTTCAAGCTCTTCGGCTATATCGCGGTCGTCGCGGCGATGTGGTGCTGCTGGTCCTCCTATAAAGCCGCGGTGGAGAAAAACGCCGAATTCTACGAGGGGTATTCCCTGATGTCCTATCGCTACGCGAAATTCGGGATGGGGCTCGCGGCCGGATTTCTGCCCGACGCGGAAAAGGCACTCGGCTAAGCGAAAAAATGAATGAAAAAGGACCCCGGAGCGATGAAACGGCTGCCGGGGTCTTCTTTTTGGTTTTTGCGGAAAAGGGACCTGTCTTCCCGGAAAAGAGCCGCGCGCGGACGAAGAAAGATTTCGGGGGCGGGGGACGCGGGGCGATTTTTGCGGCCGTTTCCCTCGGGGAATTTTTATGCGCCCCATGCCCCCGCCGCGGACCGCATCTTCTTACAATCGTTCGGGAAAAGTTCCGGAGACGGAGGAACGTGAACGGATTTTCGCGGCCGTTCCCCTCGGGGAATTTTTATGCGCCCCATGCCCCCGCCGCGAACCGCCTTTTTATAACCGGAAGAGCAGCTTCGCGAAGCCTTTCGCGGAGAAGGGGATGAGCGGCCAGAAATAGCCCTTGGTGCCGGGGCTCTTGGTGGTAAGGATCAGGGTCAGCGTGACCGCCATCCCCGCCGCGAACCCCCAGACGCCAAAGAGCGCCGTCAGGATGACGGAGAGGATCCGCATATATTTGATCGCGTAGCCGAGCTCGTAGCCGGGCTGGCTGTAATTCGCCATGGCGACAAACGACATATAAAGCAGCGTGTCGGAGCAAAACCAGCCGGAGTCCACCGCGAAGTTTCCGAAGACGATCGCCCCGATGATGCTGAAGGAGGTGGTCAGCGTCTCCGGCGTGCTCAGCGAGGAGAGCTTGAGGCCGTCGATGACGAATTCGAGGAGCAAAAGCTGGATCGCCGGGTGCAGATACGGCGTCTCGTCGAGCAGGATGAAGTGGAACATCTGCGGCACATACTCCGGATACCGCATCGCCAGCAGCCACAGCGGCGTCATCACGAGCGTCAGCAGCATGACGATAAGCCGCGTCAGCCGCAGGTAGGCGCCGGTCAGCGGCGGAAAATAGTAGTCGTTCGCGTCCTCGGAGATCGCAAAGAGCGTCGCCGGCAGGATGATCGCCGAGGGGGAGTTGTCCACAAGAATGGCGAGGTCGCCCTCAAGGATCTGCGCGGAGGCGGTGTCCGGCCGCTCGGTGAATTTATACTTTGGAAACGGATTCCAGCGCCTTTTTCCGGTGAGGAGCGAGGCCATGCTCTCCTGATTCATGGTCAGGGAGTCCATGTCGGAGTTTTTGATCCGGCGGCGCACGTCCTCGAGCAGCTTCGGGTCGGCGCGCCCCTCCATCCAGCACAGCGCGAGGTCCGTTTTTGAGCATCGCCCGGCCGTCAGGTATTCGACGCGCAGACGCGGATCCCGGATCCGCCGCCGGATCAGCGCGCAGTTGAGCACCATCGTCTCGGTGAAGCCGTCCCTCGAGCCGCGCAAAACTTTGTCCCGCGCGGGCTCCGAGGTGTCGCGCTGCGGGTATTTCCGCAGATCCATCACAACGGCGGCGTCGAATCCGTCGACCAGCACGGCGCTGAGGCCGCTGAGCACGGCTGTGACGATCGCGTCCTCCTCCCGCTCGAGCGCGGCCGAGCAGTGCGGGATGCAGCTCGCCATGAAGTCCCGCGCATCCCTCACGTCCCTCGGCTTTAGCTGAAGAAGGGAATTCGTGATCCGCTCGAGGATGTTTTCTTCCGTGAGCCCGGTCACAAAATAGAGGGACGCGTCCCGTCCGCCGATCAGCAGATTTCGCTGCTGCAAATCAAAGTTGCGCTCCATGTCGAAAACGGCGGCGAAGCGCCGCTTGTTTTCTTCCAGATTCACGGATATCCGCATTGCAAAAACCGCCCTTTCAGGAATATTCTGCCTGAAAGAGCGGTTTCTTATTCATCGGATCAGGATGGCGGCCTCCTCCGGCCCGCGGTTTTCTTTCGGCCGGGCGGCGGTCGCGACGAGTTTTTGGGTCGATATCGCGCGGGCGTTGTGGGCGAGGGCTTATTTTAAGAGGACGGCGGCCTCCGGCGGTTCCGGCCCGCGGGGTTTCGTTCGACCGGATAAAGGGAACGGCGGGTTTTTCGGCCGGCATCGCCCGGAAATCGCGGGCACGGTTCATTTTAAAAGGACGGCGGCCTCCTCCGGCCCGCGGTTTTCTTTCGGCCGGGCGGCGGTCGCGACGGGCTTTCGGGTCGATATCGCGCAGGGAATATGGGTACGACTTATTTTAAGAGGACGGCGGCCGCCTCCGGCCCGAGCGCCCCGTTTTCTGCCCGGCCGAAGAGCGGCTCCGCCTTTTCCCATCCCTCCGGCAGGGGCTGCGGCTCCGGCGAGCGGTTCAGCATCGTGAGCAGAAGACGCCCGCCCGCCTCCCGTTGAAACGCGAGAGCGGCCCCGTCTGCCCGGAGGATGGAAAAGCCGCCCCCCATCAGCGCAGGGCGCTCCTTGCGCAGCGCTCCGAGCCGCCGGAGCGCTTCTCTGAGGTCCGGGTCCTCGTCCCCCCACGGGTAGCAGCAGCGGCAGAAGGGGTCGCCGTAGCCGTACATGCCCGCCTCGTCGCCGTAATAGATGCAGGGCGTCCCCGGCAGGGTGAACATGGCGGCAAAAGCCTGCGTGAGCAGGCGCTTCCCACGCGCATATTGCTCCGGCGAGGGCGTATGATGCGCCGCCTGCCATGCCCGGTCACGGCCGTCCATGGGCTCGCAGCCGAGGAAGGTCAGCGCCCGCTCCGTATCGTGGGTCGAGAGCAGGTTCCAGCTCCGCGCGAGGGCGGGGGCCGGGTAGTTTTCATAGAGGTCCAAAAGAGTGTCCCGAAGCGGTGTCCCGTCCCTGAGCCAGCAAAGCAGCGCCGTCCGGACGGGGTAATTCATCACGCCGTCGAGCTCGCCGCCGAGCAGGTAATGCCGTCGCTTCCCGTAAGAAATTTTATTGGAGGCGTCCTCCCAGACCTCGCCGATCAGCAGCGCGCCGGGCTTGCGGTGTACGGCGGCCGAGATCTCCCGGAGAAGCCCCTCGTCGAGCTCGTCGGCCACGTCGAGCCGGAATCCGTCCGCGCCGAGCGCTAGCCATTTTTCGATGACGCCGCCCGGCCCGCAGAGAAAGTTCCGCCACTCCGAATTGGAACCGTCCGCCGCGGGCAGGTCCGGGAAATCCCACCACGCCCGGTAGCCGCAGGGGTAGTCCCCGAACGTGTACCAGCCGTGGCAGGGGCTCGCGGGGTCGGAGGCGGGCGGGCCGGGATAGCGCCCTTTCGCGTTAAAATAGACGCTGTCGCTCCCGGTGTGGTTAAAGACGCCGTCCAGAATGATATTGATCCCGAGTCGGTGCGCTTTTTCGCATAACCGCGCGAAATCAAGCTCGGTTCCGAGCAGCGGGTCGATTTTTGTATAATCGGCGGTATTATATCTGTGATTGGAATGCGCCTCAAAAATCGGGTTCAGATAGAGTTCGGTGACCGAGAGCGACGCGAGATACCCGAGCTTCTCCGCAATGCCGCGCAGGTTCCCGCCGAAATAATCCTTACAGGAGTCGCCGTTTTCGTCCGGCCGCCACTCCGGCAGCCCGGCGCGGTCGGCGTGGAAGCGCCGGTCGGGGTAGGGGCAGGGGAGGCGCTCCCCGGCCTCAAAAAAACGGTCGGGGAAGATCTGATACGCCGTCCCGCCGAGGCCGGCCGGGACGGATGCGCGCCCGTCGTAGACCGTGAGCTGGTAGTGCGCGCGAAGGTCGGCCACCGCCGCGGCGTCCTCGCCCTTGCGGTAGACGGCGCCGTCGTAGAGGAAATCGTAGAACAGCAGCCCGGGCGCCCCGGGCGTAAATTTGACTGAAAAAGCGCCATCCTCCGGGCGCATCCCAAGCTCATAGGCCGGGGTTTCCCAGAGGTCGGCGCGAAAGATCCGTAAAACGGGAAAAACCTCCGGGGCGGGCTCCTCCGCGCGGACGCGGAACGTGATCTCCGCGCCGGCCGGAACCGCGCCGAAGGGGGTTTTGTAAAAAGGGTCGCGGCTGTTGTAAATCAGACGGCTCATGGTTCCCTCATAAGACTTTCGGAGGCCAAATGCTCCGGTTTTCGCATAAAAACGCCGGTTTTATTTTGAGACGTTTTTTACGGCGTCGTCGTTTTTTCTTTTGATCGCGGCGTCCGTCCGCGCGCGGAGGTCTGTCCTCTGCCGCCGCGCATAGCCGATCATGGCTGGGACATCCCCCGTACGCGGGCTTGTGACCGTCTTCCTCACAGGGTCCGGTAGTTCCCGGAGGCGCTCATCTGCGAGAGGGCGGGCAGGACGCTTTCGAACATCACGCCGTAGCGGGGGTCGGAGCCGTAGCTGAAGGTCGTCTTGACGCAGAGCTCGACGAAACCCGCGGGCGGACGTGAATCGCGGAAGCCTTTTGCATTATAAGGTCCGGTAGTTCCCGGAGGCACTCATCTGCGAGAGGGCGGGCAGGACGCTCTCGAACATCACGCCGTAGCGGGGGTCGGAGCCGTAGCTGAAGGTCGTCTTGACGCAGAGCTCGATGAAACCCGCGGCCCGGCTCATGGCGATCGGCAGGCTCGCGCCGCCGAGCAGCGCGCCGGTGAGCACGGAGGCGAAGATGTCCCCGCAGCCGGGGTAGGCGACCGGCACGTAGTCGCAGGGCACAAACCAGAACGAGCCGTTTCCGCGGTCGTAGCCGAGGTTCGCGACCTCGCCGGTGGCGAGCTCCGCGCCCGTGACGACGACGCAGTTCGGCCCGAGCTCGGCGAGCTTCACCAGAAGGCTTCTCGCGGCGGCGTGGGTCAGCGGCTCGTAGGTATAGCCTTTTTTGAGCAGGATGGCGGCCTCGGTCAGGTTCGGCGTGATGACGTCGGCCACCGCGGCGAGCTCGGCCATGCGGACCCGCATCTCGGGCGTGCAGGTGCGGTAGGGCTTGCCGTTGTCGCCCATCACCGGGTCGACGATCTTGAGCGCGCCGGGATAGGAGCGGAAAAACGAGAGGCAGGCGTCGACCTGCGCGCTGCCGCCGAGAAAGCCGCTGTAAACGGCCTCGAAGCCGACGCCCAGTTCCTTATAATGGGCGAGCGCGGGCTCGATATAATCCGTGAGGTCGCGGAACACCACCTCGCCAAGGCCGCCCGTGTGGGCGGAGAGGACGGCGGTCGGCACCGGGCAGACCTGTACGCCCATCACCGAGAGCACCGGCAGGATCACGGAGAGCGAGCATCTGCCGAAGCCGGAGAGATCGTGGATGGCGGCGACGCGCCGCGGCCTTTTTTCCATAAAAATCACGCTCCATTTTTCCAGAAAAAGATCTGCAAAATAAAATTGGTTTCTCCGGAAGCGGATTCCGGGAATCTTCGGTTCTCCGGCGGGGAAACTAAGTTCAAACGAATGAAATCGGAGGGATAAACAAATGGCAATGCACAGAAACATGGCCGCGATCATTTCCGGCGTCGCGGCGGCGACGGCGATCGGCACCGCGATCTACGCGATAAGTGGAAACACGAAAAATGTCCGCAGGCTGCGCCGCAGCGCGCGCAGGACGATGAGCGTGGTCGGCAATATCGTCGACGGCGTCTCCGCTATGATGCACTAATCGAGCTCGTCAAGGGTGAGGCCGTAGCTCGGCAGAAACTCCGCCACGAAGGCGTCCGCCTCGGGCAAGCGCATGTCGGCTACGGCCCGCCCGATACTTATTTTCGCGCGGGAAAATTCCTTGTTCCCGGCGTTCTCCTCCTCCACGCATTTGATCAGCGCGGAGATCTTGTCGGCGGCCTTGAGGAGCTTTCGCAGCTCCGGGTCCTCGCCGGAGGGCTCAAGCAGGGGAAGGTAGTCGCCGCGCAGGTCCTCCGGCAGCATCTCCGCGAGCCGGCGGGCCGCGAAGGATTCCACAGCCTGGTAGGCCCGGTTGATCTCCGGGTTAAAATATTTGATCGGGGTCGGCATATCGCCGGTGAGGATCTCGCCGCAGTCGTGGTAGATCGCGAGCAGCACCAGCCGCCCGACGTCGCAGTTCCCGCCGAAGCGGCGGTTGCGCAAAAGGCCGAGCGCGTGCGCGACGACGGCGGTGTCGAGCGTGTGGACGGAGAGGGATTCCGGCTGGGAATTCCGCATCAGCGGCCAGCGGAAGATGTGCTTCATCCGCGAAAGATAGGCGTAAAATCGGCTCTCTGCCATTTCTCATCCCTCCATGCAGGAAAATCGGCGTCCGCCGGCACTTAATCGATGGAACGCGCGGTTCCAAAAAACCAAAAAACGCCCGCCGGAGCCACCATCGGCGAAAGCTGTCCCTGTTATTATACGACAAAATGCCGGAAATGAACAGGGGTTTTTACAGCTTTCGTCCTCCGCGGGCGTTTTGCGTGCAAAGCGTTTTTTCGCGCGCCGGGCTGTTCATTTCGCGCGTTTTGTTGTACAATAAATAATGAGAAATTTTGCAGTTGCATGAAACAGGAAAGGACAGAGCTATGCCGCTGAAATGGAAGCAGGGGGAAAACCTCCACTGGATGACGCTGGGGCTCGCGTTCGTCTGCGCGGTCGTCGTCTTCGCGCCCATCACGATCAAAAACGGGGGGATCTTCACCTATTACGGGGATTTCAATGTCCAGGATATCCCGTTTATGATGCACGTCCACGACATGGTGCTGGAGGGGAATTTCGGCTGGGACTGGCACACCGATCTCGGCGCGAATTTCATCGGCTCCTACTCCTTCTATTTTTTGTTCAGCCCGTTTTTCTGGCTGACGCTGCCGTTCCCGACCTCGTGGCTGCCGTATCTGATGGCGCCGCTGCTGGTGCTCAAATTCAGCTTCGCCGCGTTCACCTCTTTTTTCTATTTTAAGCGGTTCGTCGGGGATCAGCATTGGGCGGTCGTCGCCTCGTTATTATATGCCTTTTGCGGCTTCTCCATTTATAACGTCTTTTTCTTCCACTTCCACGAGATGCTCGTCTTCTTTCCGCTGATGCTCATCGGCATGGAGGAGCTGCTCGAAAACGACCGCCGCGGCCTTTTCGCCCTGACCGTCGCCCTCAACGCGGTCGTGCATTACTGGTTTTTTATCGGGGAAGCGGTCTTTTTGATCCTTTATTTCTTTATCCGCGTCTCGGTGAAGGGTACCGCGCACCGCTTCCGCAAATTCTGCCTCGTCGCGATTGAGGCCGTGCTCGGCACCGGCATCGCCATGGCGGTGCTGCTCCCCTCCGTGCTCGCCATCTGGGACAATCCCCGCACCGGCTCGGAGAACCTCCTGAGCGGCTGGTACCTCTGGCTCTATTACAGCGAGCAGCGCATCCCGGCCATCGTCGCGAGCTTCTTCTTTCCGCCGGACCTGCCCTCGCGCCAGAACATGTTCACCGGGCAGGGCGCCCAGTGGGCCTCGATGGCGGGGTGGCTGCCGCTCTACGGCATGGTCGGCGTGGTGGCTTATCTGCGCGGCACAAAGGGCACGTGGCTCGGGCGGATGATCGTGGCCTGCGCCGTCTGCGCGGCCGTCCCGTGGGTGAACGCGCTGTTTATCCTGATGAACAACTCCTATTACACCCGCTGGTTTTATATGTTTGAGATCATGCTCGCGCTCGCGACCGTCAAGGCGCTCGAGCGCTGCGCCGACGAGTCGCCGGAGCGCAGGATCGACCTTAAAAAGGGCCTCGTCCCCACCGCCGTGCTCATGGCGGTCTACACCGTCGCGATCGGCCTCTCGCCGGTCGAGGAGGACGGCGAGTGGAGCGTCGGCCTCGAGAACGACCCCGCGAAATTCTGGCAGACGGTGGCTTTCGCGTTCATCTGCCTTGGCATCACGTTCTGCCTGTGGCGGCTGCGGAAGAGGCCCTATTTCCGGCGTCTCTCGATCGGCCTTACCGCGCTTATCTGCGCCGCCTACGGCGTCCTCTATTTGTTCAACGGCTACAGCTACTCCTCCTCGCACGAGACGATCATCAATGAGGCGACCGCCTACCGCGGCGACGTTGAGCTCCCGGAGCCGGACGGCAGTTTCACGCGCTGCGATTTTTACGGCGCGCTGGACAACATGGGCCTCTACTGGGAACTGCCCTCGATCCACTGCTTCCACAGCGTCGTCCCGGCCTCCATCATGGAGTTTTACCCGATGGTCGACGTGACGCGGGACGTCTCGAGCAAGCCGGACTATAAATATTACGCGCTGCGCAGCTTCCTCTCCGTGCGCTGGCTCTACGCGAAGGACGCCCCGGCGGATAACCCGCCGATCCAGGGATTTGAATATTACGGCAGCGAGGACGGCTATACCGTCTATGAAAATACGAACTATATTCCCATGGGCTACACGTTCGACAACTATATCACCGAGGCCGAATTCGAGAACGTGCCCGTCGAATACCGCGACCGGGTCCTCGTTTCGGCGCTGGTGCTGACCGATACGCAGATCGGCTATTACGACAGGCGGCTCTCCCATTTGAAGGACGGGCCGGATTATTATATGTCCTACGAGGACTTTGAGGAGTACGCCGAGCGGCGCGCGGCCCACTCCTCGGAGAGCTTTGTCGAGACCTCCGGCGGCTTCGTCTGCCGGATCAGCCTGCGTTGGGAAAATCTTGTCTTTTTCTCGGTCCCCTACGACGAGGGCTGGACCGCTTATGTCAACGGCGTGGAGACCGCGATCGAGCGCGTGGATTACGGCTTTATGGCGGTTCCGGCGTCGCGGGGCGACAACGTCATCGAATTCCGGTATGAGACGCCCGGGCTTCGCGCCGGCCTCTACCTGAGCGGCGGCGCGCTGGCGCTGCTGGCCGCCTATTACCTGTTCCGGATGTATGCCGACCGCAGGAGCAAGGCGGACGTGGCCTACCTGAGCGAGTTTCTCGGCGAGCGGGGGCGCCCCGCGCCCTCCGACGAGCCGGAGCTTCCGCCCGAGGAGGATTTGACCATCGTGCGCTCGCCGGAGGAAGTGCCGCCGCCCAACGACCCGGACGGTCCGGAAGAGACCTACTATCCTGAACTATAAATTTTCCGGGGCCGCCCCGCGCCCTCCGACGAGCCGGAGCTTCCGCCCGAGGAGGATTTGACCATCGTGCGCTCGCCGGAGGAAGTGCCGCCGCCCAATGACCCGGACGGTCCGGAAGAGACTTACTACCCTGAACTATAAATTTTCCGGGGGCGGCGGGCGCCCAACGACCCGGACGGTCCGGAGGAGACCTACTACCCGGAGCTGTGAAGTTCCGGGGCGGTCTGCAACAAAAAAAGGCAGATCGGCCACTTATGGGGTGAAACAACTTTAACGGAGGGAATGACAATGAAAAAAATCATCGCGATATTGGTGTCTCTGCTGATGGTCTTGACGTTCGCGGCCTGCTCCGCCGGCATGAAGAGCACGGAGAATGAAACCGCCGCGTCGCCGCAGGGCGCGGGCTACGGGTATACCGACTCGATCAGGGGAGACGAGGCGCCCGCCATGGAGGAGGGCGGCTGGAACGGTTCCGCCTCGTCGTACGCCAAAGCCTCGGGCGAGACGCCCTCCGTCGGGGAGAGCGAGGCGGCCCAAACAAGCGGCCGCAAGCTGATCCGCACCGTGAGCCTCGAGCTCCAGACGCTCGAATTCGACACCTTCACCGGGAAGATCACCGAACTGGTGGCGGAGCTCGGCGGCTATGTGGAGAACTCGAGCTTTAACGGCAATTCGATCTATTACACGTCCGACCGGAACGCCTCCTATACGCTGCGCATCCCGGCCGCCCGGCTCGACTCGTTTGTGGATCAGGTCGGCGCGATGGCGAACGTGACCTACCGCAACGAGAATACGCAGGACGTCACGCTGCAATATGTCGACATGGAGGCCCACAAGAAATCCTTGCAGACCGAGTATGACCGGCTGCTCGAGCTTCTCGCGATCGCCGAAAGCGTGGACGCCATCGTCACGCTGGAGGCCCGTCTCTCGGAGGTGCGCTATCAGATCGAATCCTACGAGAGCCAGCTGCGCATCTACGACAATCAGGTCGATTACAGCACGGTCTATTTGAAGGTCAACGAGGTGAAGCGGGAGACACAGGCCGACGAAGGCACGGTCTGGGACCGCATCTCCGCCCGCCTGGGCGACAACTTCTATCAGATCGGCCGGGATATTGAGGAGTTCACCGTCTGGTTCGTCGGCAGCCTGCCCTATCTCCTGATCTGGGCCGTGCTCCTCGCGGTGATCGCGCTGGCCGCCGCCGTCATCGTCCGCGGCGACCGGAAGCGCAGGGAGCGCCGGGAGGCAAAGAGAGCCGGGGAACTTCGCGCCGCCTATGAGGCGAAACAGGCCGCGGAGAAGCCGGAAACGCCCCCGGAAGAGAAAAACGAGTGACATCCGAAACCGGAAAAAGGCCCGTCCGTGGACGGGCCTTTTTCGTTGCGAAACAAAGAAAAGCGTGATATCATATAATAAAAGAAAGGGGGCGTCCGCATGGATATCACCACATTCGAAAACGGCCTCGATGTCGGGGAGATTGCCGGCGTCTTGGCCGGGGAGGACGTCGAACGGAAAAAGGAAGTCTTCAGCGACCTCAAGGATTCCACCTTCCTGATTCCGTATAATAAAACGGAGACGGATATCCGCCTGCTCAAGATCGCGGAAAAGGGCGAGTTCCTGCCCGCTTTCACGAGCTACGCCGAATTTATGAAAAGCCCGCTCGATCATGAAAAGGTCGTTATATTACCGTTTGTCAAACTGGAATCCATTCTTTCAGGCGCCCCGGAAAAGGTCGCGGGCATCGTCGTCAACCCACACAGCCAATCGCTGCTCATCCAGCGCAAAACGGCGGCAATGGCGCCGCCGGAACCCGGGGCCCCTTTGGAGAAACAGGATTATTTCGGCGGCCTCAAGCTCTCAAAGCCAAACTATATCCCGGAGCCGGTGCTTGCCGCGCTGACCGGCTTTTTCAACGCGTCGGACAACGTCTACCGCGCGTGGCTGCTCCTCTCCCAGGGGAAGGAGGAGATCGCGCCGCACCTGCTGCTGCTCGTCGACTTCGATGGCGAACGCGAGGCCTTTTTCACCAAGGTCGCGAAATCCGTCCGGCCCTTTTTCCATAAAGGGGACCGCTTCGAGATGATGAAGGCGGACTTCAAGCTGATCCGGATCGCGGAGAAGCTCACCCCTCCGTTTCATCAGAAAGTGTGACCCGTCTCCTTTTTTTATCTATGAGGAGGCGGCCGCTTCCTTTATCATTCATACGGAAGCGCGTCTCCCTTGCAACTTATACGGGAACGAAGTATAATAGAGAAGTACAAAGAACGGAAGAAAGGGGAGATCCCGATGGAAAACGGCCATGTCCGCCTCTATACCGGGGATGGCAAGGGCAAGACCGCCATGGCGCTCGGCCTCGCGGTGCGTGTGGCGGGGCAGGGGAGAAAGGTCTTTGTCGGCCAGTTCATCAAGGACGACCCGCGCGGCGACATTCTGGCGCTGCGCAAGGCCGTGCCCGGGATCGTGACCGCCCAGTTCGGCAGCGGTGTCGGCTGCATTTACGGCAGGGAGCCGGACACGCAGGACCGCGCCTGCGCGAAGCGCGGCCTCGAGCGCGCGAGACAGGCGTTAAAGAGCGGGGGGTTCGGCCTCGTCGTCTTGGACGAGATCACGATCCCGATGCTCTTCGGCCTGATCACGGTCGACGAAGTGAAGGAGCTCCTCTCCCTCCGGGCGCCGACCTGCGAGCTGATCCTGACCGGCCGCTACGCCTCGGACGGACTGAAAGACCTCTGCGATCTGGTGACGGTCGTCGAGTCCGAAAAACTGCCGGCCCCGGTCCCGGATCTCTGAATGAAGTTTACAAATTTCCATCCCGGCCCGATCGCGCTCCGGGTGATAAGAAAGTTTTTTTCACGAATTCGCAAAAACGGAATTGCTTTTGCCCGGATGGTATAGTAAAATAGAAATTGCCGGAAGGCACAGTTTGAAAATTGGATATTGTGGGTTTTGCGGTTGCCCCAAAGGGATCCCGTTTCAACGGACGGGATGGAAGGCGGTGAAAGTCCGTCGCTGTGACCTCAACTGTAATTGCCGACGAAGGAGGCATTTGCCACTGTCTTTTTGATGGGAAGGCGCCTCCGGAGGATGAAGCATAAGCCAGGATAATTTCCGCAAAATCATTCTCGGGTTCGGAGAGTACCACATAGTCATTTGACCGGAAAGGGTCTGTCTCAAGGGAGCGGTCCTTTTTTGCGAGTAGTCGGATGCTCTTCCCACTTGGGAAGGGCATCCTTTTTTGTCGTAGGCGGGTCCCGCCGTTTCTTTCCGGGAAGGATGTCTCAGCGCTCGACGATATCCTTACCTCTGTGCCGGAAAGAACGGTGCGGCAGGGCGGTCCTTCACTCCATCCGCCCTGCCGCCATCCTCCCGTAATTTACAGACGATCAGAGCTGAAAGGGGCTTCGGAAATGGATTACAGAACCGCCGTTTTGACAGGAAAGAGATACATTGAAGAGAACCTTTTGGAGGATCTCTCCCCATACAGCATCGCCTCCGCGGCCAGCTACTCGGTGTTTCATTATTGCCGCCTGTTTCGTGAGTGTACCGGCGAGAGCCTGATGGGCTATGTGCGCCGGCTCCGTCTGGCGCGCTCCGAGCGGGAGCTTGAGCAGGGCAAGCCGCTTTCGGACATCGCCGTGAAGTACGGCTTCGAGACGGTCAGCGGTTTTTCGCGCGCCTACAAGCGGCAGTTCGGCTGCTTCCCCACGCTCAAAAAGACCGCCTAAGATCCGGGAAAAAGCGTGGGAATTTCCGCATTTCCGCCACAGATTCCTGTTGACAAAACCCACTCCGGCAGTTATAATAAAAAAGCTGTCCGGGGTGTAGCGCAGTTTGGTAGCGCGCTTGGTTCGGGACCAAGAGGCCGCGAGT